>JAFGGF010000053.1 GCA_016930735.1 Prolixibacteraceae bacterium | reverse complement strand
TAGTATTCCATTTTCAGGATTAAAAAACAAGTTGTACAATTATTTGTATATTACTTCAGTTTTTAAGATTTACGGCTTTGAAAATTTTATTAACCGGGGTTACAGGCTATATTGGTAAAAGATTGCTGCCTGTTTTGGTAGATCAGGGATACAGGGTTATCTGTTGTGTCAGGGATAAAAAAAGATTTTCTTATCCTGCAGGAATTTCAGAAAGAATTGAAATTCTCGAAATTGATTTTCTGTCACTTCCACCTTTTGAAATTTTACCCACTGATTTTGATGCTGCATATTACCTGATTCATTCAATGTCGGCATCAACAGATAAGTTTTTCGACCTTGAATCCAAAGCAGCTTCTAATTTTGTTCGTTACATGGACTATGTAAGAGTTAAACAGGTAATTTACCTGGGAGGAATAGTAAATGCCCAACACTTATCAAAACACCTGTCATCAAGGAAAAATGTAGAAACTATTTTAGCTGAAGGAAATTTCAGGCTGACGGTTTTAAGGGCAGGTATCGTTGTTGGTTCAGGAAGTGCATCATTCGAAATAATTCGTGATATTGTTGAAAAACTACCTTTAATTATTTCTCCATCGTGGGTGAACACAAAATCTCAACCCATTGCTATCCGCGATGTAATATCCTATCTGGTAAGAGTACTTTACAACGATAAATGTTATAATAAGTCATTCGATATAGGAGGACCCGAAGTTCTGACCTATAAGGAAATGCTTGCACAATATGCGCACCTCCGCAAATTAAAACGGACTATTATTTCATTACCCTTTTTCTCTCCGAAACTATCTTCATATTGGTTGTTTTTTATTACCTCTGTTTCATACAAACTTGCGAGAAACCTGGTCGATAGTATGAAAATGGAAATTGTTTGTAAGGAACAGGAACTTGAAAAAATATTAAAAGTAAATCCAATTACTTATTCTGATGCAATAAAATATGCTTTTGCTAAAATTGCACAAAATACTGTAATAAGCAGTTGGAAGGATTCTCTGGCAAGCAGCATTCTTGGTTATAAATTATCTGAAATAATCGAAGTCCCGCAATTTGGCTGTTATAAAAATATCAAAAAAATAAAAATTACAGATTCTGAAAAAGTATTGCATAACATCTGGTCAATCGGAGGTGCAAAAGGTTATTATTATGCAAACTGGCTATGGAAAATCAGGGGCTTTTTTGATCAGATTGTAGGTGGTGTGGGATTAAACAGGGGAAGGACATTACCTCAGGAAATACATACCGGCGATGCACTTGACTTCTGGAGGGTACTTTATGCCAATAAAAAAGAAAAAAGAATTCTTCTTTTTGCTGAAATGAAACTTCCGGGTGAAGCCTGGCTGGAATTCAAAATAGATAATAACAATGTTTTACACCAAATTGCCACATTCAGGCCTAAGGGTGTATGGGGCAGGTTATACTGGATTTGTACGTCGCCGGCACATTTTTTTATTTTTAACGGAATGATCAGGAATATTGCACTGACATAAAAGTAATAATATCATTATCTTAACTGCAGAAATATAAAATCCATCTTAAATTTATTGAAAAATCTATTCTTAATTATAAATAACAGGTATCCATTTCAGTAAAGTTGACGTATCTTTGATTTGATGTCTTATCACTATGAAATAAACAGTCTGATAGAATTTATAACAGCAGTTGCAGCAGTTATAACAGTTATTATACTGTGGAAGTATAAAAAAGCTCCCGGTGTAAAATACCTTATATTTCTTGAATTATCGGTTGCAATCCGGGCATTGTCATATGCATTTGAATTTGGAACAAATGTTCTTGAAGAAAAAATCCTCTGGTCCAAAATATCCTATTTCGGGATTGCCTACCTTCCTGTACTTTATTTTTTATTTACAACAGGTTTTAGTCAAAAAAAGAAATGGATCGCTAAAAATAAAATACTGTTATTGTGTATACTTCCAACAATTATGATCCCAATAGTATTTACCAATGATTATCACCATTTGGTATGGACAGATGTTATTCTTGATGAACAGGAAAATATTGCACATTATTTCCACGGTTTTGCATTCTGGATTTTTTTCCTGTTTACCGAATTATTGATTTTTGCCGGGTTATACAACCTCCTGAGTTCTGTATATAAATTTTCATCGTATTACAGGTCACAGGTTTACACTTTGGTTATTGGTTCAGTTATTCCGGTAATAGGGAATCTTCTTTATGTATCTAAAATCAATCCTTTCCCGGGATTTGACTGGACACCGGTTTCTTTTGTAATTACAGGATTTATTATTTCACTTGGAGTGATCAGGTTCAGGATATTTGACCTGGTCCCACTTGCGCGCAATAAATTGCTTGACATAATTAACGATAGCATTATTGTTGTAAATTCCGAAGGTATTATCGAAGACTGTAATCCTGCTGCACAAAGGCTTTCGGGAAACAGTGGATTAAAAATAACAGGGCGTTCTTTTAATTCTGTTTTTAAAGGGTTTGAAAAAATTACCAAAGAGTTTGATGATTCAGCAGAAAAAAGGATTGAATATTCAACAGGAAATAACAAATATTTTTACGACATACTGATTACACCCTTAAAAAATATTGAAGAAAGAACATCAGGGCATTTACTTATTTTTCATGATATAACAAAAATCAAAAATGCTGAAGAATCAGTAAAAGAAGTCAATAAAAACCTGTTAAAAGAAATCGAAAAAAAGGAAAAACTGATTGAAGACCTGGATGCTTTTGCCCACACAGTTGCTCACGATATAAAAAATCCACTGGGAGCTATTCAATCAACAATCAGCCTGATTCCTGAATGCCTGGAAAGAAATGATTTGGAATTGCTGGAAGAATTAATCGGGATGATACAGATTTCAGCAAATAAATCGGTTCACATTACAAATGAGCTACTTACACTTGCAAGTGTCAGGAAACAAAGTGTTAAAACAACACTTTTGGATATGGATGTTATTTTTACTGAAGCAAAAGTCAGGTTATTTAACATTATAAACGAAAGAAACGTTAAAATAGAAAAACCGCATCATTGGCCCCGCGCCATCGGTTATGCTTCCTGGGTTGAAGAGGTCTGGTTTAATTATTTAAGCAATGCTATAAAATACGGTGGAAATCCACCTATAATAAAAGTTGGAGCCGACAGTCCTGAAAACGGATTTATCCGGTTTTGGATAAAGGATAATGGCAACGGGATTTCAGAAGAGGCACAAAAATTATTGTTCAACCAGTTTACAAGGCTTGTACCTGAATATGAAGAAGGCCACGGGCTGGGTTTATCCATTGTTAAAAGGATCATCGACAAACTTGGTGGAGTGGTAGGTATTGAAAGTAGTTCGATACAGGGAGAAGGAAGTTTGTTTTATTTTACACTGCCTGCATTTGACTAAAAAATTATTAAAACCTGTTGTTTCCAACAGCATAATTTTCTCCCTGCATTAATAAATTACGATGATTGGTTTACATGCTCCAAAAACCTGTCGTAAGGCTCTTCCCATATATTCCTGTTATGCGGCTGATATTCAACAACCTTAAACGATTTTTTAACAATTTTACGTATTTCTTTTAAAGAGCCTACCAGCCCCAGCCCACATGCCTGGCACATAATGTTCCCAATCGACGTAGCCTCTGTCGGACCAGCATATACAGGAACCATTATAGCGTTGGCTGTCATCTGGTTCATTTCCCTGTTATGTGCTCCACCTCCGATTATATGTATTCTGTTGATTTTCTTTTCCGAAACCCTTTCAAGCTGATCAAAGGTATATTTATATTTCAGAACCAGGCTTACATAAATACATCGTGCTATTTCACCTTTGCTTTCAGGAACAGGCTGATTAGTTCTTCTGCAATATTCTTTTATTGCTTCAGGCATATTTTCCGGGTTCAGAAAACTATGGTTGTCCGGATCAATAAGTGATTTAAACGGATTATCTATTTTGCTCATTTCCACAATCTCACTCCATTCATGTTTCCTTTCCTGGTCCCATATCCTTTTACATTCCTGGATAAGCCACATTCCCATTATATTTTTTAAAAACCTGGTAGTTCCATCCACGCCCCCTTCATTGGTAAAATTCATTGTTAACGAATCGGTATTAACAATGGGATTTTTACACTCAATTCCCATAATTGACCATGTACCGGAACTTATAAATACCCAGTCGTTGTCTTCGGCAGGTACAGAAACAACCGCTGAAGCTGTATCATGCGAGGCAACAGCAACAACCGGAATTTGCTTGCTGTTTAATTCAAGGCTGATTTCATTTGTAATTTTTCCCAGTACATTTCCCGGCTGTATAATATCATTTACAAGTTTTTTTGGTATTCCGGCAACCTTGAACAATTTTTTTTCCCATTTGTCCTGGCCAGGTTTTAAAAGTTGCGAAGTACTTGCTATGGTATATTCATTTCTTTTAATACCGGTAAACAGATAATTCAAAGTATCGGGCATAAAAAGCAGTGATTTGGCAATTTTCATCTGCGATTGTTTTTCCCTGACAGAAGAATACAACTGAAAAAGAGTGTTAAATTGCATAAACTGTAATCCCGACAACCGATAAACTTCATCTGAAGGCATCAGTTTAAAAAACTCTTCCATAATTCCGTTGGTCCTGTGGTCGCGGTAAGCATAGGGTAATCCGATAATCTGCCCTTCCTTGTTTATCAGGGAATAATCAACTCCCCATGTATCAATCCCAATAGAATCGGGTTGGATCTTATATTCAGATATACACTTTTTAAAACCAATTTTTATTTCATTAAACAGCCTGAAAATATCCCAGTAATAACTACCATTTATTTGCTGCATCCTGTTTTCAAACCGGTGGATTTCTTTCAGTTCCAGTTTATTTTCGGTTAATATACCCAATATGGCCCTGCCACTGGATGCCCCAAGGTCGATAGCAAGAAGGTAGAATTTTCGCATAAATCAGGTTTTACAAAGAAAAACGAAATTACAAAATAATCAGATTGAAAGATTTATATTATCCTGTACTGTCATGAATTTCTTTTTATAACTGCGACCCAGTCCTTCCCGTTGGTTTCAGGAGGAGTTCCTATTCCAATATTACCAATTCCTGTGATCAAATCAATACTACCTTTTTGTAAATCACCTCCTTTACGTGGATTAAACCACCTAACCTGATATTCATTATTTTCTTCTGAATAAATATTTACTTTTTTATTTCCATCCGGCAAATAAATTACATAGATATTACCGGGATTGGCAAAACACCACCCTTCATTACTATCAATTAATTGATTGGCCGGTTGCATTTCTTCAACGGGCAAGGATTTAAAAAATGAAGTGGCGATTGTCGATTGTTTCCACCATTTTTCCCGGCTTCTGAAGTCTTCACAGGTTAAATCTGTTTCCGGATACCGGTATCCGAAATACCATTCAACACCGGCGCCGCCAGCCATTAATGTGCCCCAAAGGCACTGATACCTGACAGTGTCGTGGTTTTCATCAAATGAATCAGGCAGGACACCTTTCCAGTGTTGCCCGATTTCATCGAGATTTACCACCCATCGTTTACCGGCATCTTTTGACTCATTTACCCATTTACTTATTCTTTCATAAACCCTGAACGGATTTCCAATCTGCATGGACGGGCCATCCAGATTTTCATAACCAAGCATGGGTTCCAGGTATTTATCCTGTTTTTCATCATCGGAATGGGTGTGTAAAACAACAAAACAGGGATAAGGATTTATACTTTTCAGATAATCGGCCATTGCTTTTTTTTGTTGATCGGATTGCCCTAACGGCGACCAGTCGGCAGGTCCGTTTTCCTCGCCAAGGTTCCATGTCACAGCCGGATGATGAGAAAATCGGGCAACCAGTTCCCGTAAATAAACCATCCTCTGAACATCGGTGTTTCCATTATCAAGCAAGGTTTCATTCTCAGTTTCCTGTATAACAAAATGGATCATCATACCCAGTTTATCCATATGGCTGAAAACGATTTCCCATTGATCCAGTTTACTGCAATCAAAACGATACCTTTCATTATGATCATTGTATGGCCACACATCCTTGCCATCGCCCATAATATTCATTGTCAGCATGTACTGTGAATTTACACCTTCAGATGCCAGATAATTTAATGCGCCTATAATTCCTTTGCCCTTTCCGCTTTGCCATGATGGATCCCCCTGTTTCCAATCCTTAATATGAGGTTCATATTTATGAAGATCCTTTTTAGGGTCAGCCTCCCCTTCCCTAACCTCTGTTTTTAAACTGTATCGTAATGTTTGATCAAATCCTTCGTATGCAAGAAAATTCTCAGGGCTGTCAGCCCCATTCTTGATCCAAACCTCTCCTGTTTCCAGGAATTTCAGATATCCTTTCCCTCCGTTTACCAGCCTACCCTTTGACCGGAAATCAGGACCGTTTTTATCTGATTCTTCAATATAAAAACTACCTGAAAACCCGTCTGCCGATAGTGCTTCTCCGTATTGAGGCCTGGAATTCAGTACTATATCTTTTCCTTTCCTGAATGAAACTGTATAATTCCATTCACCGGTTTGATCCGGTAAAAACCGTACTTTCCAGATATTTCCTTTATCAGCCGATGTTTCAGCAGCATTTCCGTCTGCTGCATAAAATCCGGGAACTTTATACGAGTGACCATTGTTTTTAAAAGTGACTTCCAGCCTGTAATCGAGAAAAGGATTTTCTTTAGCCCATTCTGAAGTTTCCGATCCTTCAATTTCAAGAGTTATAGAATGCCACTTTTTTAACTCTCGGTTTAAATTAACCGTTTTTTTTTGAGTTGAATTACAACTAAAAAGTACAATTAATGGAAGTAAAAGAAATTTATTCATCTATATTTTATTTAATAACAAACAATTCTACAAACTTAATATACTGATCCAAATCGAATTCTTTTAAATCATGCTCACCTTCCCTGATGTGGTAAGAAACACTGCCCATAATTGGTGAATTAATCTGAGGAGGATCCGGGCTTTCCAGTCCTTTTAATCCAAACAACCTGTAAACTTCAGTAGCATAATATCCCGACAGGTACTCTCCTTTGGGGTCGGCCCACTGGTCATCGAAAGCGCTGGCAATATAAACCGGCCGTGGAGCAATTAAAGCGATCAACATATGCTGGTCGAATGGAAGTTCTGCTTCATTGTTGCCATATTTTTTAAAGTTTCCGCAGAACCAATGAGGAAAAGCCTGGTTTATGCTCCCTATCGTTTCTCCAAAAGCTCTTTTTGAAAGTGCTGCTCCCCCACATCCCGAATCATTGGAAATAACAGCTGCAAAACGTTGATCGGCAGCTCCTGCCCATAGGGCTGTTTTCCCCAGTCTTGAATGCCCCAGCACAACAATCTTTTCCGAATCCACTTCTTTTACCGTTTCCAGGTAATCCATAATCCGGCTTAAGCCCCATGCCCAGGCAGCAATTGTCCCCCATTCATCGGGCAATGGCTCAGTTTGCCCTTCTTTGTAAAACATCGGATGGACACCATCAATGAAATCATCCCTATCGGGATCAATATCTCCGCAACAGGCTGTAACCAAACCAATCCCGGAATTGATGAGTTTTTCAACTCCCCAGCGGTATGCTTTGCCTCCCCGTGACTGCCCTGTTGCCTTATGTTCTGTAATTCCAAGTTCAGAATTATTAATTATATAAGAATTAGTTATATAAATTTCAGGATCGTTGTAAACTGTCTGGTTCCCCAAAAAATTCAATCCAAGAAAAACCGGTACCGGCTTTGGTGTTTTTGGCAAATACATCAACACATCAATATAAATTTCCTTTTCATTCCGGTTAAAAAACAAACGGATTTGCCTTCTGACCGCCTTGCCGTTAACTGCAGAATTATTTTCTTCCATAAGCCCAATTCCCGAAAATTTTAATTCGCCCGGAACCCTTCCAAACATCTCTTCCTGAAAATCAATTAAAATCTCAGCGCGCCGGTCTTTTAACCATTGGTTTTTGGTTTTTATTTCCTTTCCGCTTTTTGAAACGAGTAATTGTGGCAACTTATAATCCGGAACTTCACTTTCGTCATAATTAGCTTCCTGTGAAAACAGAATAAATGAGAGAAAAACCAATATTAAAGAAATTATTAATGCTTTCATATTATTTTGGTTTAGTTAGTTAAATATCGGATTTTGAAAGCAAATTATAAAGGAAATTCTGATTATAATGAATTCCTCCTGATAAATTCAAAAGGGCTTTTTACTTTTTTAAAATCTTTTGTAAGAATCATTTCTGCTGCCAGCCTGCCAATTTCTTCATGGTTAGTTGAAATTGTGGTTATCCCATCCTCAAGGATTTCTTTAACCGGATTTTCATTGTACGCAACAACTCCTATGTCATTTCCGGTTTTCCATCCCTGTTGCCTGATAATCCGAATAAATTCATACAGATCATCATCGGAGACAATAACATATGCTTCATTTATCCTGATCTTTTCCCTGTCAGGATAATCCAGAACAGAAAATTTGAAATTATTTACCTGGCAAAAAATCCGGAATCCCCGTTCTATATATTTCGGATAAAATTTCCCGGTTGGAAAGATCAGGTTGAGTTGAGAATATTTTTTTAATAAATCAATTCCACAGGTTAAAGCAGCCTTGATATCTTTTTCATATTCCTGGTATACCACAGGATACTTTTTTAATGAATCATGAAAACGGTCAACAATCAAAACTTTGTTTTCCTGAATTTTTTGAATAACCCTGCCAATATCTTCATTTTCATTTTTAAAATGCGGGAGGATAATAAAATAATCATAACTCAAATAGATGTTGTTTACAATTTCCTCAAATTCCTGTAAATCATAATTATAGATATAAACATCGAGGCTGGCTTTACTTCCCAGCCCGTTTTTTAATGCATAATAAATGTTTCGTTTATAATTACTCAGTTTATTCAGGATCAGGGCGACTTTCAGCTTTTTATATACATTGGTTTGGTTAATGTAATAACCTTTCCCCCTCACGGAAGAAAGTACACCGCTTTTTTTTAATGCAACATACGCTTTTTCAACGGTATCTCTCGATAATAATAATTCTTCACTGGTTTCATTGATTGACGGTATCCGCTGTCCTTTTTTAAAAATCCCCGATTCAATATCGGAAATAATCATTTCAATAACCTGCCTGTATTTTGGTTTGGAAGAATCATGGTCAATTCGTTGATACCGGTTCATCCTGTTTTAAATTTTCGAGCTAAATTAAAAAAATTACCGGTTACCTTACCTGGCTCCCGGAATGGAAATCAGCGAAAGGTCGTTTCCTGCTTTTTCAACCGCCCTTTTGTATTGTGCATCGGTCAATGCTTTTATTACCAGGCTGATCTGGGCATTTTCCTTTAATGCCTGAAACTGAGCAAACAATATCTGATCGCCCTCTTCTCCCCGCCTTTCCCTGAACATCGGATTAAAGCGTTCAAACTCACTGCTCCTCAACCCCTTTATTTTTATGGAGAAATAACCTTCCATACCCTGATAATAACAGGTCTTGTTTTTCTGGTTAAATGCTGCCTTTGTCAACACTGAATATCGGGGCCGTTCCCTGACCATTTTTCCCTCCTGCTGGGGGAATTCTGCTATTAATGAATAAGTACCCGGATCAAGATATTTAAAAGAGACTTTCCCTGATTCTCCGGTTTGCTGAAAAGCTATTAATTGCCTTTTGTTGCTTTGTTCCAGGTAAATTTTTGCTTTGCTAACGTTTTTCCCGGAAAGGAAAGGCATTAGGACAGCTACTATTATAATCAAAGATTTCATCTGTTAAATATCAGCCAAATAACCGGTTCTGACCAGAAAAAAAGGAATATGTTTTTAACAACTGCCTGTGAAATATTTTTAAGTTTTCTTTTTTAAATTCTAAAGTTCAACCTGCATTGCAGGAAGAGTGCCTTTTTTGCCCGGAGCTAAGCCTTTTAATTCTTTGTAATTATTACCCTCTCCGATTAAAACCTTATAGTTGCTATTCCTTCTGACATCAGGCTGAATCGAATTTCCATTACTTCGGCAGATAAAAACCAGTTCATTATTTTTTTCATCCAGCACTTTTACCAGCTGATTTGGCTTATTTATTTTCAGTTCGGGTAAAAGGAAGTCAGATTCCAATCCAAAATTATCAGCTTGGGTGATTTCTAAAGGCCATCCAGGAAACTGGTCGCGTATCGGATTTGGATCTTCCACATCTGCAATAAACCTCCATGAATCAATGTTTATTGTACGCTCTACCTGGTCGAAAGTAACAAAACCAAATCCCGACGACCGTATTTGAGCATGGGTAAACCTGCTATCCCTGTCAACCGTAATCTTTCCAGGATTTCCTACAGCATAAACATAATTCTTATTCCCGAAAGCATCGGTATAATAACCTGTATTCGGGTATCCGTGTTCAGGCCTGTTCGAATATTCAACTCCCACTTCATCAGGTAAAAACCAACGCAAATACATATTTGAAATTGCCGGGGTACAGAAGCACCAACCTGCATCCCTGAAATCACTTAAACCATATTGAACCAATGAAGGAAGATGCTGGTCTCCGCTGATATGAAAAACACCAGCTTTCCTCATCACTTTTATTGCCCTGTCGCGTGCAGATTTGGGCCAGCCCCCCGAATCAAGATCTCCAATCAGATAATCTTCCAACTGACCGTGATGTGTGGCAACATTTGCAAAAACTGTTTGCGAAAGCAAAACTTTCATATCAACATTTTTCCAGTCTTCAATCCAGTGATTTAAAAAGTCCATCTGCCTGTCACCCAACATCTTTAAACTGGATTTATCAAGAACTGATATATCTTTGGGCTGCTCCTTCAAGTGGTCATGCCTCCCGTCCCAGTAAAATACACGCTCAGGGCTGCTTTTAAAAATCCGGTCGCTGATTATGGCAAAACTTACCCTGCCATAATTTATGTCAGTGTACCACACTGACATACCCTGTTCAATTGGTGTTGGATTGTAAGGATCAGGAAGTTGCCCACATTGAGTGCGGTTTACAACATTCACCATTTTTACGGTTTGTATAAATCCACGAGTATCGGCACTACCGGCGCCTTCAGGTTTTGCAATGCCTCCTTCTCCCCAAAGATTTCCATGGAAAACATCGTGGTCGTCAGGAGTACAAATGGTTGGCCTGTCGCGCATTAAATCGCCAAATGCCCATCCAAACATATAGTATTTTCCCAAATAATTCAGTATTGATTCTTCTTCCGGACTTCTTTTTATTGGGTATCCCCCGTTGGGTTCATAGATCTGGTCTCCTGAAAAATATAAAAGATCAGGATTTAATTCTGTCAGATTATTCACAAGAGGAGAATATGGAAAAGCTGCCCAGAACTGGCAGGTAAGTGCACCAACTTTTAAGGGGTGGTCAACCGGATCCCTTCGGATCACTCCATCGTAATAATTTTCGATTTCCTGCCTGTCTTTCCCTTTTTCGACATATAAAATCCTGAAATCCACATTTTTTGTTTCATCCCAGTCGGTAAGTTTAAATATTGCGGTCCTCGAATCAGGCTCCATTTTTTCAGTTCCCGCAGTAACCCAGTTTTCATCGTTTTTAACCTGAAGGCTAACATCCTGGTTATCATCCATTCCAACAGGAGGGAGTAATGCCATTAATTTTACAGTTCCTTTATTTAAAGTGTACATCGTCCACAAAACAGGACCGTATGCATTTTCTTCAGCAGATTTTATTTTTGAACCAGACAGACTAATATCATCAAACCAGAATTTGGAATTGCCTTTTTTTTCTTCATCCAGGGTGATATTATTGGCTATTGCCACTATACCGCTTATTTCATCGGTTTTGTAATCAAGATGAACAGTTAACTTGTTTATATCTGTTATTTCCAGCGAAAGTGTTTTATCTGACCCCGAAACAGTTAATAAAAAGTTTTCCGGGTCAAATCCTTCCGGAAGGTCAACCTTTTGATCACCAAGAAAAGCATAACCACTCAGGCTTATTCCGGCTTTTATCCCCTTCCCGAAATAGCAGGCAGCTTTTACACCGGGATCTTCCCAATCCTTAACTCCGACAATAACTCCTGCAGTTCCCGGAATATCTCCTCTTTCTGAAACTCCCATTCTGACAGAGAATTTAAATTTCCCTTTTCCCGGGGAAATAACCTGTGTGAGAATATTTACTTTTGATTCCGGAACAGCTCCGGTGCAACAGATTTTCCCATCTTCAATTTTCCAGTCCTCCAATGGAATTGACCAAAAATCTTTTCCAATCCATATCCGGTCGTGCGTGTTGTTAAAATCTGCAACAAATGTTTGTTGCTTTGTGCATGAGAATAATACTGTTGTTATAAGTATTAAAAAAGCTAAACATCTCATAATAAATCATTAATATTTTTTTAATAATTCCAGAAGTTCCCTGTCGAGTTTGTGCCCATACCAATCTTCATATTCAATATCCTTCCTTCCTGAATCCATGATACCGAAATCTCCCCTGAAATTCCACAAAGCATAACCAATTCCGTGAGGAGTCAGGATATCGAGGATATCGCCGAACCAGGCAAGGAAAACTTCATGAGGAGTCTGGTTGTAACATCCGCATTCGCCGCAGTGAACACCAACACCCTGGTTTTTAAGGTCGATCCATGGCTGGTAAAATTCTTCCAGGTTTTTACGCCCGAATTCCTGGCCGTCAATGGTTCCCGGCCAGACAGGCATCGGGGCATCATCCGGATTTTCCCAAACCCAGGATGCACGGTAGTGTGAAACATAATGCGGGTAATAGCCACGGCAACTCTGAGCAATTTCAAGGTCGGTTATTTCAGAAATCACTTTGCTGCCAACATCATTCCCATCGGCAACAACCATGTGCCCGGGATTGTAAGACCGAATAATATCAAATGCTTTCTTCGCAACCTCCCTGTATAATTCACCGGGAATTGCGCCTCTTTTTGAAAACTGGTCATTCATATCTTCCCTTGTGCAGGGTTCATTCACAAGGTCGAAACTGATTTTGCCCGGTGTAATATTTCTGAAAAGTTTTGCCCACATCCCCCAGTGTTCATAAAAAGCATCCTGAGCTTCTTTTTCCTGCCAAAGGTTATAAGGTTCGTTAAATCCGGCATTTACGCAAAATCCCGGAGCCCTGTGTAAATTCAGGCTGACATGTAGTCCGTAACTATTTGCTTTTTCAACCAGTTGCTGAATTTTTTCAACTTGTTCCTTGTCAAAGTTTACTACATCTTCAGGTATTATATCTTTTGATGGGTCAAACTTTACATACCGGGGGTAAGCCATCGGAAGCCTTACAAAATCAAATCCCCATTCCGCCATCCATTTCAGGTCATCATCCGTTGTTCCGGCACTTCTTCTTCCTGCAATTGGAGAAAAATAATCCAGCAGGTTAAATCCTTTCCACCGCGGAATCCTGTTTTGTATCGAATTTTCCGCACCACTGCAAAACGATGTTACTCCCGAAATTCCAACCCCGGCTGCAATGATGCCTGTTGTTTTAATAAAATCCCTTCTTTTAATTTGATTATTTTCCATATGAATTCAATTTAGTTGATTGGCACTGATACTTTATGGAATATAAAATTAAAGAATTAACAGAAGAATTTCAGCCAAACAGGATTTTTTCAATTAATTGAGTAATTCTTTAGCGGTCTGGATTGCATTGGCAGTTGGATTGTCACCTCCGACCATTTTTGCAAGTTCTTCAATCCTTTCAGCAGGTCCAAGTTTTTTTACCGATGTAAATGTCCCTTTCTGATTTTCAAACTTGAATACTTTGTAATGATGCTCTCCTTTACCGGCTATCTGTGGAAGGTGTGTAATATTTATTATTTGTGTTGAACGTGAAAATTCTTTCAGGATAGTTCCCATTTTAAGGGCAATTTCTCCTGAAACTCCTGAGTCAATTTCATCGAAAATAATGGTAGGCATCGATTTTTTTGAGGCAACCAATGACTTGATTGCCAACATTAAACGCGAAGTTTCACCTCCCGAAGCAATTTTGGATATTTCATCAGGTTCAACATCCTTATTTGCACTGAACAAAAATCCGATTGAATCAATCCCTTCTGAATTAAATTCTTTCAGAACTTCATGTGAAATTGCAAATCTTGATTTGGGCATGCCCAATTGGGTCAATACTTCAACAACTTTATTTTCGATTTCGGGGAAAACAGCTATCCTCCTTTTGCTGATATCTTTCGATTTATTTTTCAAAACAATCACGGCTTCCTTTAACTCTTTTTCCATGCGGGAAATCTGAATATCATAATCCACAATACCCGAAATACGTTCTTCAAACTGAGATTTTAATTGTATCAGTTCAGCCACTGAACCTGCATGATGTTTTTGTTGTAATGAATAAATCAGATCCAGGCGCTGATTCAGGTATTCCAGCCGGGCAGGATCATATTCGATATTTTCCGATTGAGCATTTATTTCCTCTGCAATATCTTTTAATTCAATTAAACTGCTTTCAATCCTGGCTTGTAATTCTGTTGCTTCCTTAAAATAATTGCTGACTTTTTTCAGTTCATTATTTGTTTCCTTTAACAGATTCAGGATGGAAATATTATCGTTTTCCAGTAATTCACTAACCCGGTTAAATACAGTCTTTATTTCTTCGGAATGAGAAAGTTTTTCCAGTTCTTCCTCTAGTTCAACCTGTTCATTTTCTGAAAGTTTTGCATCGTCAAGTTGTTGAAACTGAAACTCAAAATAATCCAGGTCCGATTTCTCCTTTTCAGCCTTATCTTTTAATTCTTTCAGAGATTTTTGTTTTTTCAGGAATTCCGAAAACTCATTTTTAAAAGAAGCCAGAATTTCCTGATTCCCGGCAACGAGGTCAACCAGTTCAAGCTGAAACCGTTTTGTTGAAAGTTCAAGGTTTTGATGCTGTGAATGAATATCGATAAGTTTTGCACCCAGTGTATTCATTAATTTGACACTCACCGGAGTATCATTTATAAAAGCCCTTGATTTGCCCGAAACAGTGATTTCCCTCCTGAAAATCGACATTGGGTCATAATCCAGGTCATTTTTTTCAAAAAACGGTTTAAGGCCATAAGGTTCCACATTAAATACTCCTTCAACAACACATTTTAAAGAACTGTCGCGGATATTAGTCAAATCGGCACGGTTGCCAATAATCAGCGACAAAGCACCCAAAATGATTGATTTACCTGCACCGGTTTCTCCTGTAACAATGTTGAAACCTTTGTCAAATACTACTTCCAGTTCATCAATAAGTGCATAATTTTTAATGGTCAATCTGGTCAGCATCCTTATTAGAATTATATATCGGATGATTCTTTTATACTTTCATACAGAGTGCCATTTGAAGGGTCAACCTCGTTCAGGATAGTTAAAACACGGTTTCTTTCATCGGGGTAGGATTCAGTAAAAACCTGTACCAGTTCATTTTTTTTGGCGTCGAAAAATACCTGTAAAATATAAACCGAAGGGCGCCTCCTGAAAACTTTTTGCAGCCCCCGCAACGATTCAGCAATAACTGCCCTGCCCTCTTCAGGTTTATCCGACATAACATCCAACCCAAGCCTGTGGTAATTATACATACAGGTTCTGAAATCGGAATATGACCTGTTCAACAGGTTCTCAACCAGCCAGTAACGGTTACGTTCACTTTCAAATGATTTCCAGCCTTTTTCCCTTGCATTCTGTGAGTTCTGAACAATCTGCTGGGCCTTCTCATAATATGGAGTTCCTCCTTCGGGAGAAAAGGTATCATAATCCATTCCTATAATGATATAGGCATAATAAGCAAGTACATTTGTAAGGTTGTCTTTGTTATTGGTTTCGTTAAATTCGAGCGGCTGGAATTCAACATATTTGCATTGAAAATCTTCATCCTGAATATTTAAAACACTTGATTCGTAAGTTGAACCGAATACAGGCCTTTTCAACTGGACATTAATAGTGCCTTTAAATTCATCGGATGAAATTTGCTGGTCGAGCTTAATAAATATATTACATTCAATGCGTTCATCCATCTGGTATTTATGGTCGGTCCACTGCCTGTTATTCATAAAATCGGTAATATCTACCTGCATGGTCCTGAAAAGGTTCCGGTTTGCACCCCGTATTTTTGTAGACTGCACGCTAACCCTGCACCTTAAATCCTGGCTGTTCCCGTAAAAGAAGATCCCGATTAAAAACAACAAAATAAATAATCGTTTCATAAATCAAAATTTTCAATCTAAAAATATAAAAATATATGTTGCCAGCCTTACGAAACAGAAATCATCGTTTCAATCTTATCAACAATATCGCAGGCAACTTCCTTCTTAGGTTTTAACTTAAATTCCTGAAGATTATTGTTTTTATCAATAATAGTTATCCGGTTTGTATCAACATTAAATCCGGCACCCGGAGAATTCAAGGAGTTAAGGACTATAAAATTGAGGTTCTTTTTTTTCAGCTTGGCTTTTGCGTTTTCAATTTCATTGTTTGTTTCCAATGCAAATCCAACAAGAATTTGGGATTGGGTTTTTAAAGAACCCAGTTCAGCAGCAATATCTTTTGTAGGGACAAGAGTAATTTCCCAATTTGATTTTCCTCTTTTTGTTTTTTGAAATTTTTTTGTTTCAGGCGCAAAGTCGGAAACTGCAGCTGCCATAATAGCTCCGTCACAATCAGGAAAAGTCCCCAATGATGCCATAAACATTTCTTCCGCTGATTCCACTTTTATAAGTTCTATGTTATTGTGAACTGTTGAAAGGTTAACAGGACCTGATATTAATTTTACTTTAGCTCCTCTTTCCGCCAGTTCTTCTGCTATGGCAAATCCCATTTTTCCGGAAGAATAATTACTGATAAACCGGACCGGGTCGATTTTTTCATATGTGGGGCCGGCAGTTACAAGGAAGGTTTTATTCAGAAGTTTTTTTTTACGGTCGAAATGGGCAACAATGACTTCAACAATTTTTTCAGGCTCTTCCATCCTGCCTTTCCCCTGAAGACCGCTTGCGAGTTCACCTTCACCGGGTTCAATAATGTAATTTCCGTATGACTGAAGGATTTTCAGGTTTTTTTGTGTTGAAGGGTGGTTGAACATATCGAGGTCCATTGCCGGGGCTACAAAAACCGGGCATCGTGCCGACAAATATGTTGTTACCAGCATATTATCGGCAATCCCGTTAGCCATTTTACCGATGGTTGAGGCGGTTGCCGGGGCAATAACCATAAGGTCGGCCCAAAGGCCAAGGTCTACATGGCTGTTCCATGTTCCGTCGTTGGCACCAAAAAATTCACTGATAACGGGTTTACCCGAAAGGGCTGAAAGGGTAACAGGGGTAATAAATTCTTTACCCGAAGGTGTAATAACAACCTGGACTTCTGCACCTTCTTTTACAAATTGCCGTAAAAGATAAGCTGCCTTGTAGGCAGCTATACTTCCGGTAATTCCTAAAACAATATTTTTACCTTTCAGCCTCATAAAGGCTTGAATTATTATTTCTTACGACTTTCCCTGAGTGGATTCCTGTGATAAATCTGGCCTTCTTTCAATTCTTCAAAAGCAATTAAAGTCGGCTTGGCAAGACGTTCATAGAATTTTGAAATCTCAATCTGTTCACGGTTTTCAAAAATCTCTTCAAGATTATCGGTATAAGATGCAAATTCCTGTAACTTCTGATTCAATTCTTCTTTTAATTCTGAAGAGATCTGGTTTGCCCTCTTGGCAAGTATCATAACGGTTTCATATACATTCCCGGTTTCACCCGATAAAATATCAAGGTCGCGTGGAATGGTTGTAGTTGATGCTTTTGTTTTCTTGTAATCCATATATTAATTCAGATTTGATGTTTCAGCATTATAATTTAATTCTTTTGCCAGCGTTTCATAAAACCTTTCGGCTTCCTTTATATACTTACTTTCAGGAAACTCATCGGCAAAAGTAAAATATTCATCCAAAGCAGCAGACAAACGTTGTTCTTTTTTATCCTCAACACTGTTAACAGCCAGTAAATATTTCGATTTCAGCAACATATACATTAAATCTTCCCTGAATTTTGTATCGGGATATTCAATCAGACTGTTTTGCAATGCAACCACTGCAGCTTTATAACTCCCGAAGTCGTAATAAAGTTTCGCTGAAAGGAAAGATTTTTCCACAAGCTTATCCTGGAGTTCGGCAATCAGCCGGTTTGCTTCTTCAACCCTGTCACTGTACGGGTACAGGTTTATATACAACTGAAAAGCATCGATCGCTTTTTGAGTAACATCCTGGTCAAGCCTTGGTTTTGGCGAAAGCAGGTAATGGCAGTATCCAACCATAAACTGTGCTTCTTCCACATAATCGCTGGTTGGGAATTCATTGATCAGGGTATTAAAATAATGCCCGGCCATCAGATAATCTTTCTGGCCGATCATACTTTTGGCATAATAATAATAAATTTTATCGGCGCGACTAGTCCCGCGATAAATGCCGATCAATTCCTGCAACAGGTTCCCTGACCTGACAAATTCTCCTTCTTCGTAATATTCAATGGCTTTTTTGTATTTAAATTCATAATCGGTACTTTTCAGTATTTTGTTGTAATCGCCACAACTGCTAAAAAGCAACGCAAAAAGCACGAATCCAATACCAAAATTTCTCATTTTCATAAACATGGCGCAAAAATAATTTTTTTTACTAAACAAAAACGAAAATACCGATCTTTTATTCGAAACGATTCAGGCTTTAGTAATATTTAACACATTTGTGTTGAATTTAAAAAAAGTTACATTTGCATCTTAAATAACTTAAAAAATCTAAAACGTGGACATATTTGACAAATTTAAGGCAAACCAGGGAGAAATAGGGAAGTATATGGATCAGATCCATGGATATTTTGCTTTTCCTAAGCTGGAAGGTGAGATAGGCTCCAGGATGAAATTTCGTGGAAAAGAAGTTCTTACATGGAGTTTGAATAACTACCTTGGATTGGCAAACCATCCGGAAGTCCGTAAAGCTGATGCAGAGGCTGCCAATCAATACGGTATGGCTTACCCTATGGGTGCAAGAATGATGTCGGGACAAACTGTTAAACACGAACAACTGGAACGTGAATTGGCAGAATTTGTTGGAAAACCGGATGCCTTCCTGTTAAATTATGGTTACCAGGGTATGGTTTCTATTATCGACTCAATTGCAAGCCGTAGAGATGTAATTGTTTATGATGCCGAATCGCATGCATGTATTATGGATGGTGTATTCCTTCACAAAGCTAAAGGAGGTAAAAGTTTTGTATATGCCCACAACGACATGGAAAAATGCCGTAAAATGCTGGGATTTGCCACAAAACTGGTAGCTGAAACCGGTGGGGGGATCCTTGTTGTTACAGAAGGTGTATTTGGCATGACCGGCCAGGTTGGGAAACTGGATGAAATTGTTGCATTAAAAAAAGAATTCAATTTCCGTTTGCTGGTTGACGATGCACACGGTTTTGGTACCATGGGTAAAACCGGAGCCGGTGCTCCTGAACATTTCGGAGTTGCCAACCAGGTAGATTTACATTTTGGAACCTTTGCCAAAGCAATGGCTGGCATAGGAGGATTTGTTGCATGCGATACTGATATTTGTTATTACCTGCGCTATAACATGCGTTCTCAAACCTATGCAAAATCATTACCGATGGCAATGACAATAGGTGCCCTTAAACGATTGGATATGCTGCGAACTATGCCGGAACTCAGGGAAAAACTATGGACTGTTGTAAATGCACTTCAAAGTGGATTAAAAAAAGCCGGTTTCGACCTTGGAAAAACCAATACCCAGGTTACTCCTGTGTATATGAAAGGTGGTGAAGCTGAAGCAACTAACCTGGTTTACGATTTACGCGAAAACTATGGTATTTTCTGTTCTTTGGTAATTTACCCGGTAATTCCCAAAGGGGAAATCCTTTTGCGTTTAATTCCAACTGCAATGCACACACTGGAAGATGTTGAATGTACTTTAAAAGCTTTTAAAGAAGTAAGGGCAAAACTTGAAGCCGGAGCTTATTCAAAAACTGAGTTAGCTAAGGTTAAAGTTGATAAATAAGATTTAAAACCAAATAATTAAGAGAGGCTTGCATTTTGGCAGGCCTTTTTTATTGTACAATAGGTTATAACTGATAATCAACCACCCCACCTTTTCTCATTCTTCGAAAATGGCAGCCCTC
>JAFGGF010000347.1 GCA_016930735.1 Prolixibacteraceae bacterium | reverse complement strand
TGAACAGCACAATGCTGATCTGGAACCTACTTTATCGGGGTTGTATTATATACAAGTTGAAGAGGGTGTTGGCGATTCTATTGTTGTAGGCGACAAGGTTCAGGTGTGGTATAATACCTATCTGTTATCAGATACTTTACTGGTCGATTCGAATATGGATGACGGGCATAAATACACACCACTTGAGTTTCTTGTAAATACACCAGGAAATTCAACGGTTGTGGAAGGATTAAATGAAGCTGTCAAATATATGAAACCCAATGGCAAAGCATTTTTAATCGTACCTTCAGAAATAGCATACGGGCAGGATGGCACATACGGAATTCCTGCCTTCTCAACTTTATTATTTGATATTGAAATTTATAAAGTGTTCAAGGCAGAAGATGGTAATTAAGGCAGGATGAATCGCGCAGATATACTTAAAAAATTACTGCCCGGTTTTATCCCGCTTTTTGTTTTTATCCTCGCTGATGAAATTTGGGGCACTACTGTAGGAATTATTGTTGCCGTTATTGTTGGAGTTGCTGAATTCCTGTGGGTTTGGATTCAGGAACACCGGTTCGATAAATTTATCCTTTTCGATACGCTATTATTAATAATCCTTGGTGGGATTTCGCTCATCCTCCAAAATGATATTTTTTTTAAAATTAAACCCGGGTTAATTGAATTAATCCTTGTAACAATCCTTGGTATTTCTGCTTTTTCTCATTTGAACATTGTAGGTTTAATGAGTAAAAGGTACATGAAAGGTATCGAAATGAACGATTTACAGGTTAGGCAAATGCGCAAAAGCCTGAAGTTTATGTTTTACATGTTTACAATCCATACCGCGCTTGTATTTTATTCAGCCTTTTATATGAGTAACGAAGCCTGGGCTTTTATAAGTGGCGGACTTTTTTATATATTATTCGGTGTTTATTTTGTTTTTGAACTGATCAAAAACAAATTGAAACAAAAGAAGCAGGTTATGTCCGAAAATGTCGAATGGCTTCCAGTTGTGAATGAAAAGGGCGAAATAACAGGGAAAGCTCCCCGGTCAGTGGTTCATGGAAATGAAAAAATCCTGCATCCGGTTGTGCATATGCATGTAATCGGAAAAAATAAAACCATTTTATTACAAAAAAGGCCATTAACAAAACTCGCCCAGCCTGGGAAATGGGATACTGCCGTAGGTGGCCATATTACTTTTAATGAAAAACTGGAAGAAGCATTAAAAAGGGAAGCGTTTGAAGAAATCGGATTAAAAGATTTTTCAGCCCGGCTGATTAATGTTTTTAAATGGGAGACAGAAACTGAGGCTGAACTTGTTTACCTGTTTGTAACATTTGATTCAAAGGGTATTCATGTTAATAATGATGAAGTTGATGAGGTTCGTTTCTGGACATTAAATCAAATTCAGAGAGCTTTAAAGGAAGATATTTTAACTCCTCACCTTGATTATGAAATCAACTTTCTTAAACATGCCGGTATTTTATAATATTCTTTACAGATTTCAGTTTACCCGATTAAAAAAATTGTTGGGCGTTTATTCATATCCGGCAATTTATTTTTCCATTCATTCACCCTTTTTGTCAAAAGAAACTCATTTTCAGAGGTCAGGTCACAGGCAATACATAATTTTATTGAAGGTGAGCAAAATTTTACCAGATCTTCAGCCAACTGGTTATTCCTGTATGGGGTTTCAATAAAAATCTGAGTTTGTTTTTCCTGTAAAGCCTTCGATTCCAATTGTTTAATCCTTTTTATCCTTTCATTTGAATTTACAGGCAAATAACCTGCAAAAGCAAAATTCTGTCCGTTCAAACCTGATGCCATCAGGGCAAGAAGGATGGATGAAGGGCCAACCAAAGGTACAACCTGAATATTCTTACTATGTGCCATTTGTACTATTTCAGCTCCCGGGTCAGCAACTCCCGGGCACCCTGCTTCCGAAATTACTCCAACATCATGCCCCTCAAGCAATGGTTTTAAACAGCTTTGTTTTTCTTCAAAACTCGTCCTTTTATTTAATTCGTAAAAGGTTAAATCATCAATTATAATTGATTTATCAATCCTTTTTAGAAACCGGCGGGCTGTCCTGATATTTTCAACAATAAAAATACGGGTGTTGATACAAACCTGCTTTACCTTTTCGGGCAATACATCTTCAGGGGCTGATTCACTTAACAAACTTGGAATCAGATAAAGTTTTGACATGTTGTTATTTTTTTCAAAAATAATAATATGCCTGAAGTAATTCCTTTAATCATTATTATTTTTGTGCTGATGGAAGACCAAATACAGGAAAATATTAGGATCACTTTTCTGGGAACAGGTACCTCACAGGGCGTGCCCTTGATTGCATGCAAATGCCCGGTTTGCCTTTCTGATAATTTAAAAGATAAACGTTTAAGGTCGTCAGTATTAATTGAAGTCAACGGCCAAAATATTGTTATTGATGCTGGCCCTGATTTCAGGCAGCAAATGATAACAAACAATGTTGAAAAACTCAGGGCTATCCTGTTAACACACGAGCATGTCGACCATATTTTCGGATTGGATGATATCAGGTCGTTTAACTGGATCCAGAAAAAGCCCATGGAAATTTTTGGCGAAAAACGTGTTGAAGTCGCCATTGAGAGGATTTTTGATTACGTATTTGCCAAATTCAAGTATCCCGGAATCCCTCAAATGAAACTGAC
>JAFGGF010000346.1 GCA_016930735.1 Prolixibacteraceae bacterium | reverse complement strand
TCCATTATGTAAATCTATGAAATTTATAGAAACTAAAGTAGCTGCAATGAAATTGCAGGGTTTTAACCATTAACTAGAAAATAAAACTGCCAAGTTCTATTATTTAACAATAAATCTTTTATTTAATATTATTATTTCATAAATTGGGAGCAACAAGTTACAACTGTAATAATTTATTGCTCCTTAAATGAAATTGCGGATTATATTCATCGTGGTTATATCATTATCACTGATAAATAATAACAGCCGGGCACAGAACAGTAATTCTGCCAGTAATAATTTCAATATTGAAATTCCTGAAGTTGCTTTATTAAGCCTGAAATCAGTTTCTCAGGGTGCAATCAGTATTTCACCGGGTGCCCCTCATGAAGCAGGGCTTTCTCTTGATTTTTCAGAAAGTACAAAAAGTGATATCTGGATAAATTATTCGTCAATACTGCCAGGGAATATTAATTCACGCAATTTGAAAGCAAGGATAAACGGCAATATTCCCGGAGGATTAAAACTTAAATTAAGTGCTTCCGGAGATGCAGGATACGGAAACGGCCATATGGGTGTCCCGGTAGGCGAAATTGTACTTTCAAACACTCAGCAAACAATTATTTCAGGAATAGGAAGCAGTTATACCGGAGTAGGAATTCAGAAAGGACATTTACTAACATATTCTCTTGAATTTGATGAAATAGCTGAATACTCCGAACTTCAACAAAATTCTTATACTCTGACTGTCCTGTTTACATTGATTGACCAAAACTGACACCTAAAGTTTTACTAACTTTCTAAGGGGAAATACTCCTGATTTTCAGGGAATACCTGATATTTTCATCTGAGTTGATTTTATATGTTTGTTGCTATCATTGGAATAGTTTTTTTTGGGGAGAATAAATAATGGGAAAGATTACAAGGTTAATTTTAAGCATTTGCATATTAACATATCTTGGCGGGTCAAAAGCCTATGCGCAGGCAAATAAATCAGAATCACATAATATTTCGATTGAAATACCTGAGGTTGCCCTTTTAGACCTGGAGACCAATTCATCTTCATCTATTTCATTGTCGCCGGTTTCACCAAATGAAGCAGGGAATTCTCTTGACTTTTCAAATGCTTTTAACAGTCAGATTTGGGTTAATTATTCATCAATAGTTGGCAGTTCAATACCCGACAGGAAAGTCAGCGCTTTTGTTGAAGGAGCAATTCCCGACGGAGTAAAACTAAGTGTTTCAGCATCATCATATTCAGGAAATGGAGGGGGGAAGTTAGGGACTCCTGTAGGGAAAGTTTTTCTATCAGAACAGATTCAGGATGTTATTACCAATATTGGCAGTTGTTATACCGGTGATGGTGTAAACAACGGACACCTTCTTACATATTCTTTGGAACTGGAAAACGAAGAATCAGGTTATGCAAGTCTAAATTTCGATAATTCAACTACAATTTCTATAACATATACTCTATCAGACAATAATTAACAATTCATGTTTGATAAGTTTAATCGCCTCCTAACTATCTGAAATAAAAATAGATAAGATTTCATTCATCTTTCTGTCAGAATATATTTTTGTTTTTAATATTGCTTTATAGTAATTTCAAATATTTATTTATAAATCATATGGTTTCAAATAAAAGAACAATAATCCTGTTACTTAGCCTGATATTGGCCGGAGTCAGCTATTCTTCAGCCAATGTACTGGTAATGAATGGGCTTACGCATGAACTTGTGGCTTTGCAGGGAGAAGTAAAAAAGGGGATAATTGAATTGAAGAATGTATCGGAGTCACCACAATCGGTTCAGTTATACCAGCGTGATTACTGGTATTCATATAACGGAGAAAACAGGCATGATGAACCCGGAACTCTGGAAAGGTCGAATGCAAAATGGATAAATATCAATCCAAATTTTGTTACTATCCAGCCAAATGAGACCATAAATGTAGAATATGAAATTAAAGTACCTTCGGTTGATTCCCTGATAGGAAGTTACTGGAGTGTTATAATGGTTGAGGGTATAACGCCTCCTGATACAACAGAAAGTGAAAGGGGGATAAAAATAAATACAGTAATAAGGTATGCAATCCAGATTATCACTAACATTGGTGATACCGGAGAAAGGAATTTGTCATTTGTTGATTTTGATTTATCAAAACAGGAAAATCATACAGAACTGGCAGTAGCTATGGAAAATATCGGTGAAAGGTTATTACGCCCTGAAGTGAGTGTAGAACTTTTTAATACCGATGGTGAGTCGCAAGGTACAGTTAAAGCAGAACAAAGGAAATTGTATCCCGGCACATCAGCAAAAGTTTATCTTGATTTATCACGACTTAAAGCTGGCTCATATTCCGGTATACTGATTGCAGATTGCGGAGACGATTATGTATTTGGGTCTAATCTGACCCTGGATATAAAAGATGAATAATTTAAAGATTATTTTTTTTATTTTAATGCTGACCCCTATTTACTGTTTCCCACAAACAGAAAATAGTATTACTATTGAATTTACATCTGATTCTAAAGACCTGTCACCCGGAAAAATTCACTCATTAGTATTTAAGATTCGAAATAATTCTAATTCAACCAAATCAATCCAACCTTATCTGACCCTTCCCCCTGACCTGAAACTGATTTCTGAATTAAGGCAGTTAAAAATAGTAGCAGGTGCCCAACAAATCCTGATTATAAGTTTTAATATTCCGGCAAAATACGATGCAGGTAATTACAACCTTTCCTTAAGGTTAGTAGATCCGGTGTCCCCTTCAAAATCGTTGGCTGATTTTTCAACTGAAATTACAGTTAAAGAAGAAGCTTTGATCACAATGGAATTAATACAATCGCCCGAATATGTGAAAGCCGGCGAAGATATTGAAGCTTCATATATTGTAAGGAATATCGGCAATACTACTGAAACGATAACACTTTCATCACTAAACTGCCATATCGAAGGAAATGAAAAGCTCCGACTGGCCCCAGGTACATCATCGGTTGTCAATGTTCATTTAGAGACCGATGAAAACCTCCAGTTTCCTGCCAAAGCAAGTTTTTACCTTTCTGCCGGCAGCCCGAAAATTGAAAACGCGCAGGTATATGGATTTGTAAGAGTCCTGCCCGTAAAATTCCAGGAAAACGATCTTTTTCACAGGCTTCCGGTATCATTAACTTCACGCTACCTTGTCAAAGGGAGGAACGGGATTTATGTTAGCGGATATCAGTTTGAAGCAAAGGGGTCGGGAACAATCGACCCGGAAGGAATCCATAAAATCGATTTTATTGCCAGGGGGCCAAACCAGTTTGACCTTTCATTGCTTGGCTTATACGATGAATATGCTTTAAATTATTCCAACAAATTTATGGAATTAAAACTGGGCCATAATTCTTATTCCATGACACCTTTAACAGAATATTCAAGGTATGGGGCGGGAATAGAACAAAAATTCAGGTTCCTTAAAACTTCTGAAGCAGGTATTTTATACCTGTCTCCCCGGTTTAACAGCCATTTTGATTACGAATACGGAGCTTATGCAAACATTGGTATTTATAAAAGGAATTCGCTCGGATTCTATTTTTTGAAAAAGAAACAGTCTGATGGCAGTGATATCGATTTATACAGTGTAACCGCAAATTTACAGCCCTTTGAAAGGACTTCGGTTGAGTTGGAAGCATCACAGGGGAAAAAAGAAAATATCAGTGACAATGCCTTCCGTCTTGAACTCAATACTCAGTTTAACCGCATTTCGATGTCTTCATCACTCTACCATACCGGGAAAAATTACCCCGGCTATTTTACAAATACCAATTTTTATACAGGTTATATAAACTATTACACTACCAGATGGCTGACAATAGGTCTAAGTGCCCGGCAGGATTTTGCCAATGCACAGGTTGATACGTTATTGCTTACAGCTCCTTTTTCAAGGCATTACCAGGCTTTGGTAAACATTAAAACAGGGAAAAGGATGTTCCTGAAAACTTTTTTACGTAAATACGAAAGGAAAGACCGTTCGCCAACGCAAAAGTTCCATTACGAAACAACATCAGTAAATACTTCATTATCACACCATATGAAAAAAATGGGTTACAGTATTGAAGGCGAATACGGAAAAACGACAAATTACCTTTTACCGGAAAACAATAACATTAAAAACACATACAGGTCAAGTTTGTATTTGTATTTTCAACCCGGGATCAAACATAATTTCCAGGGATTTATTACTTATACAAATATCAACTCTTTCATATCCGATCAGGATGAAAACAACCTGATTTACGGATTGACTGCTTCAAGTACCATTGCCCACAACCTGAGGGCAAACCTGCAGTTACAGAATACATATTCGGTTGAAGAATATTACCGTAACAGGAACCTTGTGCAATTAATGATTGATTATCAGTTCTTAAAGAGGCATAAATTTTCTCTGAATAGTTTTTATACAATTTTTCAGAATGAATTATCAAAAGCCGATTTTTCGGTTTCATTAAGTTACTCGGTCACATTTGGTATCCCACTAAAACAGGTTGCTGAAGCAGGAACCTTGTCAGGGAAAATCATAGATTCCGGGATTGGGATAATTGAAGGGATAATCATTAACTTGGCAGGGCAAACTGCATTATCAGGCCCTGATGGAAGTTTTTACTTTAAAAATTTAAAACCCGGCAAATATAACCTGCTTATCGACCGGTCCACTTTGGATATGAATGATATACCGGATATTGAAACTCCGATTGAAGTTGAGATTTTTGGCGGGCAGGAAACAGTTATAAATTTTGGAATAACCAAAGCTGCAAGGCTTTCGGGAAGTTTCGAATTGGAAAATGGGGAGGATACTCAAGAGGATGAGGATTTTATTGTTGGAAACATTGTACTTGAATTACATCGTGATAATGAATCATTAAGAATAATCTCGGATGAAAATGGCAATTTTACTTTTCCGTTTATAAGGCCCGGCAAATGGTTTTTAAAAGTTTACAACAATGGTATCGACAAACAATTTATACTGAAAAAGGACAATTTTGATTTTGATTTTCAGCCTGGTGAAATTAAGGATATAAAAATCGTAGTTCAAAAAAAGAAAAGGAGTATAATTTTTATCAATAATAGTATTAACTTGTCATCTGGAGAAAAAAAATAATATGGCAATGAAATTAATAAATGCAAATAAAAAATTACTTTTTTTCATCCCCGCCCTGTTTTTGCTTGCTTCTGTAAATGTGAACGGACAGGACGATGAGGATGATTGTTCGCTTGCATTTTCAATTCCCGAAATTGCTTTGCTTGACATAGAACCTACAGGGATGTCAAATATCAGCCTGACTTTAACAACCAATCCTGAATCTGGGCTGCCAGTGGCAACTTCAGGTGCAACCAACGACGATTTATGGATTAATTATACGTCATGCCTGGCAACAGGCAGTAGCAACCGTTCGGTAAGTGTTCATATTGCAAGCGGTTCAGTCCCGGGGGGTTTAAGGCTGCGGCTGACTTCCTCTTCTTATTCAGGAAGTGGGCAGGGATCATTTGGCACTCCTGCCGGTACCATCAATTTATCGGCTACACCGCAAACAATTATTTCGGGTATAGGAAGGTGCTATACCGGAAACGGGCAGAACAACGGGCATAAACTGAATTATTCACTGAGTATTTCAAATTATAATTTATTGAAATACAATAATTCAACAACAATCCAAATTGCATTTACATTAACAGACAATTAAAATGAAAAAATATATTTATTATATCTTTATACTGATTTTGTTTATCCCATTTGGTGCTAAAAGCCAGGTACAGATTTCAGTAACAGGAGACCCGGTATTCCTTCATACAGTATTTAACCTTACCGAAGCCGGCTCTGACTATTCAAATACAGTTACCAGTACTTCGGGTCCATATATTGATATTAGCCATTCAAATGGCTTATCACGACTTTTTGGTAATTTTAGCTGGAGGGTTGCAATAAACAAATCAGATATAATCTGGAACTCTTCTTTACAAATCCAAGTCAGAAGATCAGGAGATGGTTCAGGAGGCTCCTGGTTTTACAACAGTATTTCAGGTGGTACAAACTTTCAAAATGTTACTGATATTCCCAATAACCTTTTTCAAGGGATGGGTGTTAGGAATGATGTCCCGATTCAATTCCGGATTAACAATATCTCTGTACTGGTACCAGCCGATGATTATGAAACAACAATTTATTTCACAGTTTACCAGCAGTAACTAAATTCTGTTTACCCGGCAAGAATACCATTAACCTTCAATGAACCAATTACAGTATTTTTATAACTCCTCCCGATGGGTAATTCTTTTCCCGGGACTTCAATACTTGCCGAAGTAAATGCCTCAATTTTATCAAGCGAAACAATAAAGGATTTATGAATCCGAAGAAAATTATCCTCCGGAAGTTTGTTTTCCATATTGGTCATGCTTGTTTTGGTTATTATTTTTTTCTTTGAAGTATGTATTTGCACATACTCGCTTAACCCTTCTATATAAAGAATTTCGTTCAAATAAATTTTAACTACTTTTTTATTTTCTTTTACGTAAATAAAAGGTTCTTCAGTATTAAAGACATTGTTATTTACAGGTGCCTGTTTTGAATCATCGCTGGTAACCTGGTAGAATTTATTTATCGCTTTCAGGAAACGTTCAAAAGTAATGGGTTTTAACAGGTAATCTACTACATCGAGGTCGAATCCATCAAGCGCATATTCCCTGAAAGCTGTTGTTAAAATTACTTTTGGAGGGTGTTTTAATGTTTTAAGGAACTCAATACCTGTAATTTGCGGCATCTGAATGTCCAGAAATATTAAATCAACCTGTTTTTCCCTGAGGGCCTGAAATGCTTTTATAGCATCACCACATTCGTCAACAATTTCAAAATTTTCAAGTTTGTTAACGTGGCTTCTGATGAGATCCCTGGCCAAAGGTTCATCATCGACAATTAGACATTTGGTTTTCATGTTTTCACTAATTAGTTTTCTGTTTCTGTTATCTGGCATTATATATGTATGACATATGTCATAATAATTACGTATTCAGGAAAAAATTTCAATACTTATTTCTTTAAAATTTGCATCTTCATTTTCAATTATCCTGTATTTATTTTCGTAATTGAAATACAATCTTTTTCTTATTAATTCCATATTAACATTTCCACCGACCTTAAACTCCTTTTCACTCCATAACGAAAAAGAAATTAAAATATACTTCTTCTCTACTTTTATTATGACTGTACATTCAAATGAATCGTTACATTTATTTACAACTTTACATGCATCATTTAAAAATGGAAAAATCAGCAAAGGCGGAATTACCCTGCCAGAGCTGATCCCGTTAACAATCAAATTATTTTTTAAACGTTTGCCAATTGCCAACTCCTGTATTGATAAAAAATCGCTTATTAACTTAAATTCGGTTTCCAAGGGTATCAGTACAGCTTTGGCTTCAAACAATAAACGGTTTATAAAGTCTGATATTTTAACAATCATTTCAGGCAACTTTTTGGGATTTTCTAGTGAAAGTTGTTCCAGTTCATTTACCAATGAAAGGATAAACGCCGGTTGCAACTGGTACCTGTATATTTCCAGTTCAGTTTCAAGGTTCTGCTGGGCGAGTTCTTCTTTTCTGTTTTTGGCTTCATGCCACGATTTAACAACCTTTATTGCCATAAATACTAATATAATATAGTGGTTCCCCACCCCGCTTGCCAGAATATTTACAGGATTAAGATAGCCCGGGCTGAATGCCCTGGAAGGATCAAAAACCTTAAAAACCAACTCATTGCTGGCAATTAATTCAACTATAGAGAATATAACGAGTAATGCAAGTATCAATACTGTAAAAATCACAAACTTTCGTTTAAGAAAATACTCAGGTACCAACCAGTAGGCAATAAGATAAGTATGCGACACAAAAATGGGTAAGGTAATAATGTAGTACATAAACCATATAAATACTTCATTATAATCTTTACCTAGGCTCTGAATCACGGTAAACGAAATAATCCATAATCCCCAGAACAGGATATGCAGCAAAAACACAAGTGCACTTATATTTCTACCTAAAATCCTCATATCAGCGTTTCACTTTCAATTCAACAAAAAACCTGTTTTTTTTATCTTCCACTTTTAATGAATAATTATTTAAATACAACAAATTCAAACGTTTGTGAAGGTTTAACAAACTTATTCCCTCACCTCTATGCCTGCCTGCATTTCCATTTTCAGGTTTGCTGTTTTCGGTTGTAAATACGGTAAAGCCGTTATCCTTCTTTAAATTTATCTTTATCCATGGATTACCGGCATCAAGACTGCTTCCATGTTCAAAACAGTTTTCTGCCAGCACAAAAAATACCATTGGCGGAACCAGTTCGCCTGAAAAATCGCCTTTTTTATTTATTTCAACATTCAATCGGTTTCCGTAACGTAATTTTTCCAGTTGGATATAGTTTTCCAGTAAATCCATTTCATCATTAATAGCAACATACTTTTTCTGGCTTTTTTCTGTAATATATTCCAATACACTTTTAAACCTCAGTATCAGGCGGTTGGTTTTACCCGGATCGAGAAGTGATAATGCATACAGGTTATTAATCGTATTAAACAGGAAATGCGGATCGAACTGCGATTGAAGCAATTTATTTTGCGCTTCTTTATTCCTTTCTTCCAGTTCCCTTCTTATTTTGTCATCATATAAATAATCTTTTGCATATTTGACAATACAAAAAATTGCAACTATAAATGACATATCCTTGGTATTAACAATTATAAACCTAAGGTTAAAAAAACCTGTATGTTCAATATTTTCAGGAGATAACGAAGAATAGAAAATTTCATTTGAACTTAACAGTTTTATCGACGAAAGCCCTATGCCAATCAACAGGAAAATCAAAGTCCCTGATAATAACCGGTTTTTCAGTATAAACTCAGGGATTATCAGGAATATTGTAATATATGCGTAGCCAAAGAAAAAAAGTGCATTCAGAAAAACCGTAATCAGGATTTCGGCAGGTTTTATTTCACTTCCCCGAAGATAAAGTATAAGTGCAAAAACAAATACAGTGAAACAAAAAAAAGCCAGGTGCCTTGCCAAACGGAATTTATATTTTTTGCTAAATAAAAACGCACTCATTTTTTACATTTAATTTCCAAATGTACTTTAAAACTGTCTTTTTCGTCACTTATGGTAAATTTATACCTCCCAGGATATAATAAATCCAATCTTTTTTTCAGGTTGCTCAGGCCAATCCCCTCATGATTGTCTTTCTCCTTTTTCAGGCCATTCTGTTTACTGTTAATGGCTTCAAAAATTATAGAATTTCCTTTTGATAAAAGGTCAAGTTTAACCCAGGAATCATCAGGATTATTCATTTTGCCGTGTTTAAAACAATTTTCAACCAATGTAAACAGCAACATTGGTGCAATTTTTATATTGTTAAAGTCACCGTTTTTATTAAACGATATTTTAAGCAGTGCACTATGCCTCATCATTTCCAACTCGATAAAATTATCAATGAGTTTGATTTCTTTTTCAAGTTCGTATTCAGCATCATTGCATTCATATAAAACAGAGCGTAATAAATCGGATATTTTTGCTATACCCTCCGAAGTTTTTGAAGATTCTTCAAGCGAAAGGGCATACAGGTTATTCATCGTATTGAATAAAAAATGCGGATGCAACTGTGCTTTTAAAACATTTAATTCTGACTGCAAATTTTCCTTTTCAATATTATGTTTTTCGTTTTGCTGTTCAATCCAGATTTTTAACAACTTAATGGCAATTGCACTACCAACCATAAAATTAGTTTCAAGAAAAAGGTAAATAAAAACCACACTAAACAATTCGTCGAAAACAACAGGCAATGAGTTTAACAGCCTTAAACAGATACGTTCACCTAAGGTTGCTGTAAATAAAGTAATAACTACGAGGAAAAATGTAAGCAGGGCATTTCTTTTTTTCAGGTATAACGGGAGGTAAATATAAATCGTCATGTAGGTAGCAAACATTATAAATGGCAACATACATGCCGATTCGAGAAAATACCAGGTATAATTATTCTCATATTTACCGTAAACCAGCCCAAAAAAGATGACATATGAAAGCCAAAAGATAAAATGTAAAATTACCCGTTTATTCAGAATATTTAGTAATGAGAACTGCACGTTGTTAGTTTTGTAATTTTTATTAAAGATAAAATATATTCACTTGCAACTGATATAATACCTTCACATTAACCCTGATAATTCATAAGTTTTGCAGTTTAAATTTATAATCTTGCTTCTATAATTTTACCGTTCACCATATAATGACAGTTGTTTATTGAAAAGCCCTGTATCAATTAAGATACAGGGCTAAAATTGAAATTCAGGCTCTACGGCTCCTCAACCGTAATATATCTGATAATTTTTTTTCAAAACATAAAGGAATTCCCCACCCTCTGGTGGGGAATCCTGTGTAATTCTCATTACTTCTATGAAAAATTTGCGCTATTGTGAGTCTAAAATTTTGCCTGGTAATCATCTTTAACCAAAGCCGGGAAATAACATGCGATCAATCCCAGTAATTCTTCTTCTGTTTTTGGATTTTGGGTAATTACTCTCTGAGCATAATACCCAACTTTATCCAGGACAGCTTCATTTACATCCTTCGAAATGTTGGCATATTCTTTTTGGATTTTCTTTACACCAAAAATCCCTTTATTGCAAACATACTCAATTTCGAACATGTCGGTTTTAAGGATGAAATTTGTACAATTTCGTTCAGGAAGAACTCCGATCATAACCGACCTTTCAGCATTTTCGTAAGTCAGTTCATAGGTTTTTACTTCTTTCCCATCCAATTTCATCGGTATATCCGATAATTCAACTGAATATTTTCCAAATGCACTCAACGAACTCCCAGTAATAGCTTTTGCATCTTTAACCTTTGCCTGAACCCCCAGGCAAAAAACCGTAAAAAAAAGAACTGTGAAAAAAATTCTGGCTTTCATAATAATTGTTTTAATTGTTTACATATCAAATATAAGGAAGGAGATTATGCCGGAATATTTATTTCAACTAATACGGCATTACAATATATGAAAGTGCTGAAAATTTATGCAAAGTATAATTAATGCAGTTGGCAGGTAGTTTTATGCATTTGACACGACACTGGGTAATTTTATAGCAGAATTATACAATTTTGCAGATATATGGTCGAATTTTATATGTGTTGAAATATTCTTTTAAAAGAATTAGCCGAATGCAATAACATACGGCTAAAAATTATTCCTGAAATTCATATTTAGTAAAATATTTTACAAACTCTTTCCTGAATACTCATGCCCTGCCCGGAATGCCTGAATATTTAGATTTACAATTTGACTGCCTTTACAGCTAAAAATTTTTTCAATGGCTTTTTCCAGTAAATCTTTATCAATTTGCAGAAAAGGAGAAGCAGCACCAAGCATTACCATATTTGTAGCTTTCGGATTTCCTTTTTCCCGTGCAATTTTGTCGGCATCAAGAGCTGTATAACCAGGCAATTTTTCCAATTCCCTGTAAATATCTTCCAATTCGGGATATTCAGGAATGTTCACTACCGGTACCAGGTTTGTAATCACTTTTCCGTTGTCGGCCAGAAAATCGACATACCTCAACGATTCCATCGGTTCAACGGAGATGATCACATCGGCCTGCCCCTTTGGGATTAAATCAGAAGCTATCGGGTAATCTGCAATCCTGAGGTGCGAAACAACAGCCCCTCCCCTCTGGCTCATCCCGTGTGTTTCTGCCTGCTTTAAATACAGCCCCTTATCTACAGCTGCCACCCCGATAATGGAAGCAATTGATAAAATCCCCTGTCCGCCAACTCCGGCTAATATAATATCAACTTTCATTTTCCAAGTTTTTTATTTTCCTTTCTCTGGCTATTTTCTGAAGGCATGGCCTGCGTGCAATAATTACCGATACTCCATTAAAAGCTATTTCCTCCCTGATTGTCTTAACAATTTCGATGTGATTCTTTTTTAAAGGGACAACTAATTTAATATGTTCTTTGTCAACACCTATCCCTGCACAAATATCTTCAATACGCCCCAAGGCTGAAGAATCCTGGCCTCCTGTCATGGCAACAGCCTCATTGTCAACAATTATGATATTTATATTTGCATTTTCAAGGACAGAATCCAGCAAACCTGTAATTCCTGAATGTGTAAAGGTGGAATCACCAATAACTGTAAATACGGGGAACAGACCTGCGTCTGCTGCGCCTTTTGCCATTGTAACTGAAGCCCCCATGTCGACACAGGTATTTATCGTGTTGTATGGCGGCAATGCACCAAGCGTATAACAACCAATATCAGAAAAAACATGCCCATCGCCATATTCTTCAAGTACTTCATTCAAAGCAAAATAAACATCCTGATGCCCGCACCCCTGGCAAAGGGCCGGTGGCCTGTTTTTTACAATATCAGGAAC
>JAFGGF010000001.1 GCA_016930735.1 Prolixibacteraceae bacterium | reverse complement strand
TTCAACCATCCCATCAAAAGATGCATCGGGCTGGTTATGCTCAAAAGTGAAATATGTGAATTCAGTAACCGGATTCGGATAATTTCCGATTGTTTGAATAATAAAATCTCCGGTTACCACAAATTCAATTTCCACTTCTGTAGAATTGTTTGCCACATCCCACACTTTAAGTTTCAAGGTATGTTTCCCTTCGGAAAGCCCGGAAATAGGAAATTCAATTTTACCACTTGTATAATCATCTATAGCTGCTTCATAATAGTCATTAAGGATTATTACGTTGGACATGTTTCCGTCAATAACTGCAGTAATATCATGCCCGATTCCGGTCCCGACGGTGTTAATGCCGTTTTCATCTGAAACGTAAGCCAGAAGTAAAGGATTTTTGCTTGTTTCATCTCCTGAACGGAAAGATTCATTATCAAGATATAAATCGACCTGCGGGCCATTGGTATCATTTACACCTCCTTCGTTTGAACCTCCAATTAAGAAATTTTCAAATGATCCGTGTGCATCTTCTTCTGAATTCCTGGCATAATAAATGATTTTCCCCTGCCCTAGGTTATAGGCAATATCCTTAGGAACAATAAAACTAAATGTAAAATGCCCGTTGGTAACGCTTGCCAGTCCTTTATAAATAATATTATTCTGAACCTTAAATTCAAAAGGAGTTTCACCACCATTGCCAAGAGTATTCAACATAAAGGCTTTGTCGTAAACAACCGGCGATATCTCACCATGAAAATCGTCAAGTATATTTCCGAAATAATCAGCTATATAACCTTCAATGGTAATCATATTCAGTGCCTTAATTGTATCGGCAGTTCCGGTTGCATCCTGTTGATTAATTTTAGATGTGATAATCCGGTATTTGGGGTATGATAACCTGAGTGCAGGGTCGGCAAGCAGACTGAAATTCCTTTTATTGGTATCTCCGGGAGTCCCGTTTTTTGCCAATCTGATAATATCTCCCATCCGGTAATGATTCCCGTTTTCATCCTGGTTAAATACATGATTGTAGAAACTTCTGCTAAGCAGGAAGTTTGAATATGCATAAACAACCCTTGTTGTTGAAAACAGGCCAATCCCACCTCCATTCGGATTAAGCAAAACATATTCGCCAGCCGAAGTTTCATCAGAATCATACCTGCTGAATTCACATGTCGCTGTTACAAAGATTGGTAAATTACCCTGATTCGACCAGGAGCTGATGTTGCTTACATCCAGTACATGCTCATCGGCCATAAAACGGTCGTTTGCATGGCCAATATAATTTAATATAAGCACACCCTCCCTGACCTGATTATTGATCGATTCGGTAACTTCCGGATAGCGTTCGCCACCAGGAGTGGTTTCCTGCGGATAGGCATCGAAATAAATTTTGGAAGTTACAAAGGCACCATGTTCTGAATTTACTTTATTTGCCAATGTTTCCGAATCATTCATGTGCGTATTACCATCCTGGTCATCAGCTATAAAACATACAATATTTCTCCAGGTTCCAAGTGCTTCGGGGCTGTTATAATTTTTTACCTTATCTAAAACAACCTGAGCCTCATAAACTGTTGAAGCCGGTATTCTTCCAATTCCAAGGTCAACAGCTCCGCTTTTAACAGTTTCCCCCTGATCCATAAGAACATAAAAATCATCGGTTACAAACGAGCTTGTTGGAGATAAAGAATTGGCTGATTGATATGTTGGAATAAAATTGTGGTTACTACCTTTCAGGTTTCGGTTATCATAACTTCCGTCGCCAAACAGTAAAACATATTTTAACGTATTCCGGTCTTTATCATAAAGCATTTTAATAAAATTTCTTATACCTGAAACATCGGGCATTCCTGAACTAAATTCATTATAGACTTCAGTTGTTTTTACTACTTCTACTGACATACCATCGTTATTCCTATGAAAATCAGCAAGTTCACTGGCAATGGAATAATAATCGGGATGTGAAATTACAATCATCTCAGGAACTGAAATCCCATGGAGATTCTGATTGGGAACTTCGCCAACATATTCGGGAATTGCAAAATCCGATACAGGATTAAAAACTACATATTCACGCAAATTACTGGCAGGACGTTTAAACGATAATAGGGTTCCATTAAGTGTTACAGGTACATCATATATATCATAAAGCTCCGAAACATCAAAAACCTTTAAACCTGACGATACATTTGTAATTTCGAATTGTTCTATATTCCCGTACCCAACTGATTCAGGATCTCTGAAATACAGCTCATTGGAAATATATGCCAGTTTCCTTTTATATTGCATTACAATATAATCGAGCCAGGCTTCAGAACTGCTGTTTGAAGCCAGGTAAGCCAATCTGATTTCCATATCTTCACCCGCAAGTTCAGTTTCGAACGACTCTGTTGCCTGGTCGGCATAAAGTGAAGTCAGGTCACCTGTATTAACAGCATTGAAATCGATATATTCATTTTGAGAATCATTAACCGTTACCCTAAGTTTTGACGCTGCAGAAGACCTGCCGGCAGCATTTATTTTAATACTTGCTGCTGTACCTGCAACCCTGCCGGGGCAGGCAATATCAAATGCCTGACTGATACCGTTAATAAACCTTTCACCGTACCATTGCTGACCCGAATTGATCAGGTTCACCTTTTCCTGTTCGTATTTGGTATATTCATTAAAATCCTGAACAGTAATATTAGCTGCATCCACTACTTCGGGAAGCAACGACACATTCTTATCGCTTCCCTGATCTTCAGAAAGGTAATAAAATGCACTTTTAGAATAAATGTTTATTTTATGGTCAAATGATTGAGCGGCCGGATTCCATTCCCATTTTGTATTACCCGGAGAATAAAAAAACAAACAATCATTTCCGCTTCCATCTTTCCCCTTCCATACAGCAACTTGTTCCAGGTCTGTTTTAATTTCATTGTCAACATTTTCCGAAAGAACAAATCCTCCGTTTCCAAATACTTTCACATTTCCGGGAGAAGAAAATCCCCACTCCTGAAGTTTTGAATAGGGAACTCTGTGAATGCCTTTTTTAGTTGTTGAAACTTTTACCCAGAAGCCATTTTTTAAAACTGATTCGGAAATAAAATTTTTTGCACTTTTTATAACTATTTCAGATTTCTGCGGAACCAGCTTAAAAGTAAAGTTCTGAAGTATAAATATTCTATCTCCTTTTTTTATTAAAGGTATAATCTTAAAATTGAGGAATTTGTCCTCTTTTGAGGTTACAATATTTTGTGATAATTCAAGTTTTTCAGGGATTTCATCCCGATCGATTTTGCCGGAAACATCTGTAAACTCTTTAAAAATTGTATTTTCAATTACTACTTGTGTACTTCCCTTTTCAATTTTAATATTTTCTAAATAAACGGGTAACTTCGAATCATCAAAATCACAACCTTCGAAAAACAACGGAAATTCTGTTTTAGTCCCGTCAAAACCAATCGTTTTATTGAATTCCCAATTTATTTCCCTGAAAAAAACTTTTACGTCACCTGAGGTAAATGCAAAAAGAAATATAACTATTACTATGGAAAATTTCTTCATTTAATTATTCAAAATATATTTAACAGAAACGCCTTTCTGTTGTTATTTATTGCTAAGATAAAAGATGTTAATATAATACAAATACCATTATTCATAGTAAGTTATTAACAAAGCCCTTGAAATAACTTGTGAAATAATAATTCGCCAGAACAATAAGAATAGAACAAATTAGTTATATTTGTGACAATCAAAACATAATGATAAATAAAATATCAATGAAGCTAAAAACTTTATCCATAGTGTTTTTGGTCGCATTCTTATCAGGATGTGGATTATTAGGGAAAAAAGGAGGCGGAAGCGGTACTTCACGAACAACAGGTTGGAGTTACAACGATCCAGAAACCGGTGATATCCCTTACGAATCCGGATATCATCAGGAAGCAGGCCCGGGACTAGTTTTTATTCAGGGAGGTACTTTTACAATGGGTCGGGTTGAACAGGATGTAATGTCGAAATGGGATAACTTTCCAAGGCGTGTGACAGTTGCATCATTTTACATGGATGAAACCGAGGTATCAAACCAGGACTACCGTGAATACCTGCATTGGATAAATCGTGTTTATCCGGGTGATACTGCAAAAATAAATGCTGCTTTGCCTGACTCCAATCAATGGCGCGAAGAACTTGCCTATAATGAACCATATATTCGTAATTATTTACGCCACCCGGCCTATAGCGATTATCCGGTTGTAGGTGTGAGTTGGATGCAGGCAAACGAATACTGTAACTGGAGAACAGACAGGGTAAATGAACAAATCCTGGTGGAAAAAGGGATATTAACACACGATAATACACAGAGCGGACAAAATGTATTTACAACCGACTCTTACCTGTATGGACTTTATCAGGGGACAGATGGGAAAAGACCAATGGAAAAAGCTGACGGTACAACCAGACGCGTTCGTTGGGAAGATGGCATTATGCTTTCCGATTACAGGCTGCCAACTGAAGCTGAATGGGAATATGCAGCTTTGGGGCTGATTGGAAATTCGGAAGGTGAATTATTAACCAGCAGAAAATTATTCCCCTGGAATGGCACATATCTCCGCGAAGATAGTAAAAAAGGCAAAGGGCTGATGAAAGCCAATTATGTAAGAGGAAGAGGTGATTTGATGGGTATGGCAGGTGCTTTAAATGATAATGCAGACATTCCTGCCCCTATTTTTTCATATGAGCCAAACGACTATGGTCTATATAATATGTCTGGAAATGTGAATGAATGGGTAATGGATGTTTACCGCCCTCTTTCATTTAATGAAGTTGCTGAATTTCAACCAGTGAGGGGAAATGTATTTACAGAATACAGAAGAGATGCTGATGGAAATCTGGTAAGGGATCAGTATGGTGAATTAGTGAAAGACACTATTGCTGACTATAGAAATTACAGAGACGGGGATCTGAATTCTCAAATTGTTGATGGTTCAACCTGGACCGGCTCTGAAGATAAAGGGACTGTAGGAATGTATGTACAGGGGGAAAATCCGGGCGACATTTCTTCTTTAATAAGTGACGATGCACGTGTTTATAAAGGTGGTTCATGGAAAGACCGTGCTTATTGGTTAATCCCGGGCACCCGCAGATACCTCGATGAAACAAAATCAAAAGATGACCTCGGTTTCCGGTGTGCTATGACACATGTGGGAAGCCCTGATGGTTTTTAAAAATAAATTAACCAAATAAAAGACCTCATTATTTAATAATGGGGTTTTATTTTTTTCAGGAAATGGCTATTGAGGAATTATATGATCTTTTTCTAAAATATCCCGACATTTGTACCGACACGAGGAAAATTACACAGAACTGTATTTATTTTGCTTTGAAAGGGAATAATTTCGATGGTAACAACTTTGCTGAAATTGCCTTACAAAATGGTGCAGCATTATCAGTAGTTGATAAAAATACAGTAGTAAAAAATAATCGCTACTTATTAGTCGATGATGTTTTATCCACACTTCAGAAGCTGGCAAATTACCATCGTAAAAAACTGGGAATCCCTATAATTGGTATAACCGGGACTAACGGCAAAACAACTACAAAAGAGCTGACCACAGCAATACTTTCCGGGAAATATAATGTTTCAGCAACAGCCGGCAACCTGAATAACCACATTGGAGTTCCATTAACCCTACTGAAAATGAATTCTGAAACTGAAATCGGGATCGTTGAAATGGGGGCAAACCATCCCGGTGAAATCCATGATTTATGTAATATCTGTGATCCTGATTTTGGAATTATTACAAACGTCGGCAAAGCACACCTTGAGGGATTTGGTTCATTTGAAGGAGTCGTTAAAACAAAATCAGAATTATACAGGTTTATTGAAAAGAAAAAAGGGACAATATTTATTAATTCCGAGAATGAAATATTAAAATCGGTACTCCCTGATAAAATTGAAATAAAAAGTTACGGAGTTTCACCAAATGCAGGTTTAAAAGGCGAGATCGTTAATCAGACACCTTTTTTGAATATAAAAGCCTGGTTTCCAAAAGAAATTCTTTATCTGAACAGCAATCTTATTGGCACATATAATTTTGAGAATATAATGGCTGCTGCCTGCATCGGTGTATTTTTCAATGTCGACCCCTTGTTAATTCAAAAAACCATTAAAAATTATCGCCCCGAAAATAATCGTTCTCAGCTGATAAAAACAAAAAACAATATAATAATAATGGACGCTTATAATGCAAATCCAACCAGTATGCAGGCATCCGTTACTAATTTTTTATCGATGGAAGGTGAATCCAAATGCCTTATCCTGGGTGATATGCTGGAACTGGGCAAAGATTCCCTGAATGAACATCAGCTAATTGTTGATCTCACCCGGCAGATTGGGACCGATAAAGTATTTTTAGTTGGAAAGAACTTTAATAATACGATTTATCCAGATAATTTTCAGGTTTTTACAGATTCCCCTTCACTAACAGAATATTTACGGTCCCATCCGGTTAAAGGCTACTTAATCCTTATAAAAGGTTCAAGGGGAATTCAATTGGAAAAAGTATTGGAAAATCTTTAATTGATTACAATAAAAAAACTCTGATAAATGAGTTAGGCTATTTCTGAAAAGTATTCAAAAAATGTGACTAGGTAGATATTTATTGTTATTAAATAGAAGTTTATTGCAGTTCCTGCTTCTAATCAAGCACAAATTACAATAAATCTCCATAAATTACCACCTAATCACAACCTGTTTTTTGTAAGCAACCTGTAAAGAATACAAATTTTCGCTAAGATTAATTAACCAAAGGTTTTTCAACTTTCAGCACATCAGAGATAGCTCTTTCAAAAGTATTCTTAGGAAGTGCACCCATTGCCATCTGAGGTTGTCCTTCCATCGGGACAAACAATAATGACGGGATACTTTGAATACCAAACATTCCTGCCAGTTCGCGCTCATCTTCAGTATTTACCTTATAAATTACAATATTGTCACCATATTCCTTTTGTAATTCTTCAAGCACAGGAGCAACTACTTTACATGGTCCGCACCAGTCAGCGTAAAAATCTATCATACAAGGTTTTGCACCTTCATATTTCCAGTCTTTGTTCAGTTCAAAATTGAAAACTTTTTCTTTAAATGTTTCCAGTGTTAAATGTTCCAACATGATTTATAATTTTAAAAATTTATATATTCAAATATTTATATATCTGGATTTCAAAAATAATACCATCGGGTAAACTTCCAATAATAAAACCTGTTTAATTCGAAATAATTGTAATTTTGTCA
>JAFGGF010000345.1 GCA_016930735.1 Prolixibacteraceae bacterium | reverse complement strand
CGTTTTGTTACCATCGGGGTATTATAAAAATCCGGATGCCAAATACCCGGTGCGTTATAACATAGCAGGTTATGGCGGGCGTTATACACGTGCAGCCCGTTATGCCCGCGAAGGAAGCAGTTTTTATAATTGGTGGTTGTCGGATGAAGCCCCACAGATCATTAATGTTTTTTTGGATGGCGAGGGTCCGTTTGGCGATTGTTATCAGCTCGATTCTGAAAACAGTGGCCCATTCGGAACAGCACTTACGGAAGAATTAATTCCGTTTGTTGAGAAGAAATTCAGGGGAATTGGAACTCCGGAATCGCGTTTTGTCGATGGTTGTTCTACTGGTGGCTGGGTATCCCTGGCACTTCAAATATTTTACCCTGATTTTTTCAACGGATGTTTTTCATACAGCCCCGACCAGGTGGATTTTGAAAACTGCCAGTTGATCAATATTTACAAAGATGAAAACGCATTTATCAATGAATATGGCTACCTACGGCCGATTGTAAGAGACGTGGATGGTGAACCACGTATTTCGCAAAAAGATTTTATCTGGTTTGAAAATGTACTGGGAAGTTCAGATACTTACCTGAATTCAGGTGGGCAATTCAGTGCTTTTACAGCTTTGTTCAGTCCGAAAGGAGAAAATGGCCTGCCTAAACCTTTGTTTGACCCTGTAACCGGAGTTATTGATCATGAAGTTGCAAAATACTGGGAAAGGCACGACCTGAAACGCTACGTTGAAAACAACTGGGAAACTCTGGGTCCAAAACTTCAGGGCAAACTTTGGATCTGGGGTGCCGATATGGATAATTTTTACCTAAATCCGGCCCTCCGTGCATTCGACGGGATGATCAGGCAAATGAAAAATCCGGAGTCGGATGCTGTAATTACATTCACTCCCATGGTAGGGCATTGTGCAGAATATGATAATATGGAAGTTCTGAATAAGATAGCCGAACGTTGGGAAAAAGTAAATAAATAACTATATTTTACAAAATTGAAAAACAAAGTTAAACAGCTAAATAATAAACCAATGAGATTGCTAAGATTTACAATTTTAATTTTAATGGCATTTGCTTTTACCACTAATGCAAATGTCAGAATGCCAAAAATATTCAGTTCAAACATGGTCCTTCAGCAGGGGATTGAAATTCCTGTCTGGGGTTGGGCTGATCCCGGAGAAAGAGTTACTGTTACATTCAACAACTCAACTGAACGAATCCGTGCTGATAAAGAAGGTAAATGGAGGGTTAGCCTTCCTGTACAGGAATATGGCGGACCTTATATTATGACCATAACAGGGAACAATTCAATAACTTTTAAAAATGTGATGATCGGAGAAGTCTGGGTTTGCTCCGGGCAGTCGAATATGGAATTCAGGGTTAGCCAGGCAATTAATGCCGAAGAGGAAATAAAAGATGCCAAATATCCAAATATCCGGTTGTTTACTGTTCCACGAATTATTGCCCAGTTTCCTCAGGATGATATAAGCTCAGGTGAATGGGTTGAATGTTCCCCGGAAACAGTAGGAGGTTTTTCTGCGGTTGGTTACTTTTTCGGCAGGAACCTGGAAGAAAAGCTGGATGTACCTATTGGGCTGATACACACCTCCTGGGGCGGAACTGTTGCAGAAACCTGGACCAGCCCGGAAACCATAGAAAAAGATCCTGATTTTGCAGGAAGTATGGAAAAACTTCAGCAAATGAATATGGAAAAGATCAAAGAAGAAAAGATGGCAAACATTAAAAAAATACTGGGTGGAGATGTACCTAAACTCGATTCAGGAATGGTTAGCGGGGAACCTGTCTGGTCGGCATTTGATTTTAACGACGGTTACTGGAAAACTATCCGCACACCGGCATTATGGGAATCTCAGGGGTACATCGACATCGACGGAATTGCCTGGTATCGTAAAGAAATCTATTTAAATGAAGAACAAACCAAAAACAACCTGACACTTCATTTGGGCAAAATCGATGATTCAGATATTACATGGTTAAACGGTATTGAAGTAGGGACTACAAACGATTACAGCAAAGACAGAATTTACACTGTGGATGCAAAATACCTGAGGCCAGGCAAAAACATGCTGGTTGTCAGGGTGAATGATACCGGTGGCGGCGGAGGCATTTACGGCGACCCCAGGGAACAGTTTATTGCCATTGGCGATGAAAAAGTGGATATTTCAGGTGACTGGAAATTTAAAATTTCAAAAGCATCGGTTGAATCAACCAGTGTTGGCCCTAACGACTTCCCTACTCTTCTTTATAATGGAATGCTGAATCCTATCATTCCCTATTCAATAAAAGGGGCGATCTGGTACCAGGGTGAATCAAATGCCGGAAGGGCAAAACAATATCAGCGGGTTTTCCCCAATATGATAAAAGACTGGCGTCAACACTGGGGACAGGGCGATTTCCCCTTCCTTTTTGTTTCACTGGCAAATTATATGCGTGCTGTTGATGTCCCGTCTGAAAGCGAGTGGGCTGAATTACGTGAAGCTCAAACCCTTACCCTCAATTTGCCCAATACCGGTATGGCTATGGCAATCGATATTGGTGAAGCTTTGGACATTCACCCCAAAAACAAACAGGACGTAGGTTACCGGTTGGCATTAAATGCCCTTGAAGTAGCATACGGGAAAGATGTTGTTAATTCCGGTCCCATGTACGAATCGGTTAAATTTGAAAACGGGAAAGCCATTATAACATTTAAGGAAACAGGCAGTGGACTTAATGTAAAAGACAAATACGGATATATCAAAAGTTTTACCATTGCCGGAGCCGATAAAAAATTTCAATGGGCTAAAGCAGAATTGGTTGATGATAAAACAGTCGTGGTATATTCTGATGAAGTAACTAATCCGGTGGCTGTGCGCTTTGGCTGGGCCAATAATCCTGATGACCTGAATTTGTACAATAAAGAAGGATTGCCGGCTGTGCCATTCCGTACGGATAACTGGCCGGGGATTACCAAATAATTAATATCTGGCACCGGTTTTTAAGTATCCTTTTTTCCGGCACCAGGTTTTACAGTTTACACCCTGAAATTTCAATAATTGGAATGAATTACGTAATTTGTATTGTTCAAAATCTAAGGCAGTGAAGTTAAGTCCACGTATAAAATTTTTAATAAAAAACGGATTAAGTGGAATTGCATGGTTGTTAATCCTTCTTGCTGTTTACTACCTTTTTAAAGACGTAGTTTTCGAAGATAATCCTGAAATATGGGTTCAGCGTTTTTATGGAAAACCACTGATAATTTACGGGATTTACTTTGCCTCCGAATTTTTTTTCGGGATAATCCCACCTGAACTGTTTATGCTTTGGGCTTTTAATAAAGGCGGGGTTGTACATTATATTTTAAACGTCCTGTTTTTTGCCGGAGTTTCATATGTTTTGGGTTATATAACTTTTTTGATCGGGCAGTTTATAGGCAAACTGGCAACATTCAGGCTAATCAGGATGAAATATTTGAAAAATACATGGAAACAACTTCGCAAATATGGTTTGTTCCTGATTATTATTGCGGGGATGACTCCTATTCCCTGGTCGGCAACCTGTTTGCTGGTAGGCTCAGCGGGTTACCCCTCATTCAAATTCCTGAAATTTGCCCTTTTCAGGATTCTCCGGTTCGCCCTTTACGGATATATTATTTTCCAGACTCATCAGATTGGATAAAATTAAAGACAGATTTATCTTTTTAATCAAACAAGTTATTCAAAGTATTGTTATTATTAAAATAATCCTGGTTAGATAAATAAAGTTTTTAGGAAAATTTTAAATAAAACAACAATACAAATGATCGATTTTTTAAAAAAAAGGTGGGGAATAACGTCAGGATTTCAGGTAATAATAATACTAATTGTTTTTGCCATTACCGGTTTTTCAGTTATGTACATTAAAGATTTCCTTTTTAACCTGTTAAACATCACATATAATACATCACCCTGGTTAAGGGTGCCATTATATATCCTGATAGTTTTGCCTGCTTACCAGGTAATATTACTTACTGTAGGAACCTTGTTCGGGCAATTCCGGTTCTTCTGGAATTTTGAAAAAAAACTGTTAAACAGGTTCCGGTTTAAAAAGAAAAAGAAGGAGCAATTGGGATGGTTAAGAAATTAATTATAATTATCACACTATTTTTGATGACAGGAAATCTTATGGCAAAAGGATTGGAAACTGCCACTCTTGGCGGAGGATGTTTCTGGTGCACAGAAGCAATTTATAAAGAGTTAAAAGGAGTAAAAAGTATATTGCCCGGTTATAGTGGCGGGCACGTAAAGAATCCATTATACAAGGAAGTATGCACAGGAAACACAGGTCATGCTGAAGTTGTACAGATTGAATTTGACACTGATGTAGTTTCATTTGCTGAAATTCTGGAAGTATTTTTTGAAACACATGATCCGACAACACTAAACCGGCAGGGCGCTGATATTGGAACACAATACCGTTCCGTCGTATTTTATCATTCTGAAGAACAAAAGAAAACAGCAGAGGAAATAATTGCTCTTTTTGGAAAAGAAAAAGTTTACAGTGATCCTGTTGTTACCGAAGTAACAAAATTTGAGGCTTTTTACCCGGCAGAAGACTATCATAAAGATTATTTTGCTGAAAATCCCAACCAGCCCTATTGCAGGATGGTAGTGGCTCCCAAGGTTGAAAAGTTTGAAAAGATTTTTAAGGATAAACTGAAAAAATAATATGGTCATAGTGCCCCAATTGTTATCGGGGTATCAAACTTTATATTCTCTAAATCATTCATTGACATACTTAGAATGAGCAAAATTGCAAATTTGATGAAAAAACTGATAATCACCATATTTTTAATTGTATTTGCACTGTCTTCTTTTTCACAGCGCGAATTTTCCTACACAGAAGGTGACACAACTTACACGATGAAACGATATGTTTTTATGTTGCTTGACAGTGGTGGAACTGTCAGCAAAGATTCCACTGAAGCGGCATATTACCAGCAACTTCATTTAAATCATTTAAACAGTATGGCTGAATCCGGGAAGTTGATGGTTGCCGGTCCGTTTGAAGGTGGAGGTGATCATCGTGGTTTGCTGATTTTTGATGTAGAAACCGTTGATGAAGCATTAAAACTTGAAGGTGAAGACCCATCGGTCAAATCCGGGCGGTTGAAAATGAATGCATTTTACTGGTGGGGTGCAAAAGGAACAGTAATAAAATAATTTCCAATAACAAAAAATTTAATCTTTTCATTTTTAAACTTCTGAATTCCTGATTATTATTAATTCATTTGTTTTAATTTCAGGTTCACATCCTGCAATCCAAATTAATAAAAAGAAGGGAATTTATTGAAAAGCTGAAGAATTAAACTTAAAAAGTTTGTTGAAAAATTATCCGATAATGATACTAATATCATGTAATCCATTTATAGCTACAACCCTGATTAAAATGAATGAATGGGATTTCGGGTATATTGTTACTTAAAAACGCATTTAATAATCGAACTCCCATTTCTTCTGATGTTCCGTGATTTATCACAACCAAAGGATTACCGGTATCTTCTGCATAAGTTGTATGTACCCAGGTTCTTATTGTATCATCAATGGCAATATGAAGGTCGGCTTCCAATTCAGCATAATCCAGCGGATCACAGATACACCCGGTTCCTAATCCAATTGATTTAACCAATCTGTTCGGATCACCATAAAAGGCAACACCTGGCTGACTAAATTCCCTCAAGGAAACAGCAATATTTTCAACAATTTCTGATGCTTTATTTTCCTGAATCCTGTAAACATTATAATAATTTTTTGACAGGATAATATTTTCATTTTTTAGACCAAGTGCCATTCCCAATCCAAAGGGTATTCCGAAATCCTTAATAATATCCAGAACATCGTGGCATCGAATAATAGTTAGCTCATTATCAACAATCCATTTTTTCTTCTGCTCAACTGCTTCCAGATATTGACTTCTGGCAGGTTCAGGAGCTTTGTAAAAATCATCATTCGTGCCATCCAGGTCCCAATGTGTATAAAAAGTTGGTTCATGCACAACCATAACATTTACGCCTTTCTCAACAGCATTTTTAAGTGTAGAAAAATAAGGCATCCAGGCTGTGCCAACTTTTTTAATCTTTGTCCCTGGATCACCGGCTATAATCCTATCGACCGAAGGTTCACGAACCATATAAAGGCTGCGAAGGTAATTCTGTAAATCACTGGCAGTAACTATATTATTTGAATTTAATGCCATTGATGGGCTTGTACTGAAAGCCAATGATGCCAATGCAGAACTTTTTAAAAAATTTCGCCTTTTCATATTTTGATCTGTTTATATAGCGATTTAAATATAATGAGTTTCCACGTAAATATACAGGCTATCTTTAAGAATGTAATTATATAACTCAACATCAAACTAATTGAAAAACCAAAATATACTAAAACCATGAAAAAAATAAATACAGGCATCTGTTTGTTTTTTTTTAGCATTTTAATCTCCCAGTATTCAAGTTGTCAACCAAACCGCGAAGTATGGCAACCAACAGAAGAAATCCTTGATTCACTTGGAATTAAGGCCGGAATGATTATCGGGGAGATTGGTGCCGGGCAGGGATATATGACTTTCCCCCTTGTTGAAAAAGTGGGTAATGAAGGTAAAGTTTATGCAAACGATATAGATAGCTGGAGCCTCAGGCAGCTCAAAAACAGAAAAGAAAGAGATAACCTGGAAAATCTGGAAGTTGTGGAAGGAAAAACGGATGACCCTTTATTCCCGGTAAAAAACCTGGATATGATGATTTTGGTTTATGTTTTCCACGACCTCACCCAACCAATTGAATTTACCCGGAATACAAAGAAATATTTAAAAGACTCGGGCTCACTAGTCCTGATTGAAAAAGATGTGATAAAAGACCCAGGTGGCAGAGGGCATTTCCTTCTTCAAAAAGAGTTACTTGACCGCATATCGAAAACCGGCTATAAGCTCCGGCGTATAGAAACTTTCCTCGAAAAAGATAATATTTACATTTTTGAAAAAGAGTAATTAAATTTATTCTTCAAAGTACTGCTGACAAGTAAAGTTAGGAATGAAAAAACTAAAAGTAAAACGATCTGATAATAACAATCAGGATTTTCAATTAATTGATATCGTGAACTGGAAGGATTTCACCTTTAAACCGGAAGTGAGCTTTCAGATCACACATTCAGGTAAAACTATTAATTTAAAATATAAGGTTAAAGAAAAATATATCCTTGCCAAAGAAACACAAACTAACGGCGAAGTTTACAAAGACAGTTGTGTTGAATTTTTTATTTCATTTGACGGGAAAAACTATTATAATTTTGAATTTAACTGTATCGGAACCATTCATCTTGCTTATGGCACAGGAAGGAAAAACCGTGTATTTGTCGATCCTGAAATAATAAAAGAAATTGAAATTATATCCTCTCTCGGCAACCAGCCTTTCGAGGAAAGGAAAGGCAACTTTGAATGGGTACTGGAAGCCCGAATTCCTGTTTCCTGTTTTACTTTTGATAAAATAATTAACCTATCAGGAATTAAGGCAACAGCCAATTTTTACAAATGCGGAGATGGCACTTCAGAACCGCATTATGTCACCTGGAATCCGGTAAACTCAGAAAATCCTGATTATCATCGACCTGAGTTTTTCGGAGGAGTAAAATTTGAATAAAATCCAACCTTGAAAGTATGGAATTTCCTATCTGGTTTCTATATAAGCTTTTTTATCTGTTTTTTTCAGATCGATAATTTGTGAAACTCCATTTACAGTGACTTTATACTTTCCAAAAAATGCAGGCACTTTATAAATTCCCTCACTATTTGTAGTTCCTGATTCGTTTGTCCACCATTCATTATAAATCAGGTGATGGTATGCTTTGGCTGCCGGTGTTGGTGTCCAGTCACGATTGTACAAAGAAGATACACTAATCCAGTTGGCACCTTCCCAGAAACCCCACATGATAATACCTTCAACTGCAGGGTGGGTAAAACAGATACGGTAATAATCCACAATATCTTTGGCTTTCTGTTCTTCGTCTTCGGGAGTCATTTTTAAATTCCGGTCGCGGTAATATTTCGATCGTTGGCCCGGCATATTAAATTCCGTTATCCGGACAGGCAAACCAAACTGAGCCAGTGAATCGAGTGAACGTTTGAGTTCTGCCCTGTCAAAAGTGTCGCCGTGTAAATGCCCCTGTACCCCGATACCGGCAATCGGAACTCCCTGATTTAATAAAGTCCTGATTTGTTCCATATACCTGTCAAGGGCATTCCCGGTTAGGATATCGTAATCGTTCAGGAAAAGTTTTGCATCGGGATCGCCGTTGTGAACCCATTGTGCCATTTGCTTTGTAATTTCCGGCCCCAGCCGTTTTTCGTAATAATTCCCGTGGATCATTTCGTTATTCAGGTCGTATTCGGCAAAACGTCCTTTATACCTTGCTGCAAGGGTTTCTGCCCTGTTTTTTAGTGTATTCTCCAATTCTGCATCATCCAGTTCTTTTACCCAATCCTGGACAAACTTTTCTACACCCCAGAAAATATTATGGCCACGAAGAGGAATATTATTTTCTTCTGTCCATTCCAGTATTCCATCGACAGTCTGATAATTTACCTGGCCTTTCCGTCTTTCCATATCCGGCCATTTAACCGCATTTTCAGTTACAGCTGAATTGAAATTTTCAAGGAATTTCTTTTTGAACATTTCTTTATCCTCGGCTTTCCAGTAATCACCTGCCAGTCCGTTACTAATAGCACAACCAAACCAAAACTCATGGCTGAGTTGTTCAACTTCAACGTTATCTCCGGGTTTTGCCTTTATAATTAACTCACCTTTACGGAGTTTTTCAATCGATTGATTGGCATCGGATATTTGCCCATTTGAGATATTTATAAAAAATATCCCTACAAATAAACTAACAAGAAATCCACATTTCATATTTTTAGTATTAATTGGTTTATAAATTAAATGTAATAAGTAATTCTAAAAATACGAAAACAATATTTACTAACTGAATTATTTCAGGTAAATCAATTTCTGAAAACCAACTGTTTGGTTATTTATCTTTAACCGGCAAAAATATATACCTTCTGGGAAAATTCCTGGATTAAAAAAGTAAATATAATTTCCTTCCTTATGAAATGTATTTAAAGCAGAATATATTTCCTGCCCATTTATGCTATAAAAAATCAAAGATACTTTACCGGGATTTGACAAATAGTACGGAATTGTTGTTGTAGAATTAAATGGATTCGGATAATTCTGAAAAATTACTCCAATTTTATCATTGCTTATTATTAATTCCGG
>JAFGGF010000344.1 GCA_016930735.1 Prolixibacteraceae bacterium | reverse complement strand
TAAAAATGCAAAAATATTTGGTGCAAAAAAAGCATTAACAAAAAAAGGCTGTCAAAACTGACAGCCTTTAGCTATTATTTGTTTTTATTTATGCTTTGTTAATGCAATTCAGGTCTTCAAATGCTTTTACAAGCCTTTCAACCATTGTAACTTCACCAGCACGCAACCAAACACGAGGATCATATTTTTTCTTGTTTGGTTTATCTTCTCCTTCGGGATTTCCTATCTGCCCCTGCAGGTAATCGTGATTTGCAGCCTCGTATTTACGAACTCCATCCCAGTAAGCCCACTGAGTATCGGTATCAATATTCATTTTTATTACACCATAACTGATAGCTTCACGAATCTCTTCCAGAGAAGAACCGGAGCCTCCATGAAAAACAAAATTTACAGGTTTTGCGCCCAATCCATGTTTTTCAGAAATGTATTTTTGTGAATTATCAAGAATTTTAGGAGTAAGCTTCACATTTCCGGGTTTGTAAACACCGTGAACATTTCCAAAAGATGCTGCAATTGTAAAATCAGGGCTTACTTCGCTTAGCTGTTCAAAAGCATAATTAACTTCAGAAGGTTGAGTATATAATGATGTATGGTCAACATTGGTATTGTCAACACCATCTTCTTCGCCACCGGTAATGCCCAATTCTACTTCCAGGGTCATACCAATTTTACTCATTCTTTTCAGGTATTCTTTACTGATTGCCATGTTTTCTGCAAGTGGTTCTTCCGAGAGGTCCAGCATATGTGAAGAGAATAAAGGTTTACCTGTTTCGGCATAATGTTTTTCACTTGCTTCAAGCAAACCATCAATCCAGGGCAATAATTTTTTTGCGGCATGGTCGGTGTGAAGAATAACATAAATTCCGTAAGCTTCCGCCAGTGTATGAATATGTTTGGCAGCTGCAATAGCTCCAATAACAGCAGCCTGATTTGCTTCCAACCCAATTCCTTTACCTGCATTAAAAACAGCACCTCCATTCGAAAGCTGAATAATTACTGGTGAATTTACTTTTTTAGCAGCTTCCATAACAGCATTAATTGAATTTGAACCAACAACATTAACTGCCGGTAATGCAAATTCATTAGCTTTTGCCACCTGGAAAATAGTTTGAACGTCTTTACCTGTTACAACACCAGGTTTAATATTTGCAAATAATGATTCGCTCATAATATTTTTTTTAATGAATGATACTAATTATTAAATATATATGCCTAAGCCTGTCGGTACAAAAATAAATCAGAAAGGGTAACCAATTGCAAAAGATATGTTAAAATCGTCATTATTTAACTTTCTGTTTCCAATTATCCAGCCATTCCCTGATTCCTGTGCCGGATCACGAAGTTTCATGCCTAAATCGAGCCTGAAAATAAAGTAATTAAAATCGAATCGGAACCCTGTACCAGTCCCTAAAGCAAATTGCCTGTAAAACTTATTTAACTCAAACTTTGCCCCTTCGCGGTTATCTCTGTCGTTAATTGCCCAGATATTACCGGCATCAAGAAAGATAGCTCCTTCAAGCATTTTAATTAACCGGAAACGGTATTCAAGGTTTGCTTCAATTTTAATATCAGATGACTGGTTTGGATAAGCACCGGCCGGAGCTTTATATGTTCCGGGTCCCAAAGATCTGACCTGCCATGCCCTGATCCCGTTTGCGCCTCCCGTAAAATACTTTTTCTCAAAAGGTAAAACATCAAAATTCCCATACGGAACCCCCACTCCACCAAATATCCTGCCTACAATTGAATTATACTGATCGATCATGTACCCATATCTGAACTCAATATCAGATTTTATATATTGGGCAAACCTTGTATTAAATATTTCATAATAATCAGAGGTCTTTATCCCTGTTGTATCGCTGCTGATGTTTTTATCAGAACCAAAAGCTTTTGAAAAAAGATTTAATAAATTCCCTGCTGATTCAAAAGAAAATTTCAAATACTTATAATCCTTATGTTGATTTATTACCTGTGTATTAAATACCACTGAATAATTGGTAGCAAAAATCAGGTGATCGGTAAAACTGCTTTTTATATACAGGTCCTTAATCTGATCAATAAATTCAGCATCAAATGCATACAAATTCACCATGTTAAAATCGACGATGTTGAATGTATGCCAAATATTTTCTGAAGTTTTCCAGTTATACCCCATTTTAAAATTACTGATAGTCCTTGTGTAATCAGGGCGGTCCTGGTAATTATATCCCAGGGTAATAACGGTTTGAGGAAGATATTTGTCAAAAAAACTGAACCAGTTCCCGGGACCCATTAGCCGTGGAATTGTAACGCTCGATTCTATACCAACTTCTCTGGTATTGAAATCGTTTATAACATTATTCTTGTCAATCCATTGCTGATGTTCCATCGCGCCCTTCAGGTTAATCCTGAAAATTTCAGCATTCCTGAAAAGGTTACGATGCTGGAAATTAAGGTTGCCTGCAACTCCCATATTTCCTGATGTGTTGGTTCCTTCAATGTCGAACGAGACCGATTGTTTATACATTGGGGCAAGGTTGACAAAACAATCAACTTGCTCTGATCCGGAATTTTCATCTTTTTGAAACTGAATATTCACATACCTGAACTGATTTAATTCCGACAATGCATTAAATGTTTTTTTCACATCGTCCAGCCTGTATAAATTACCTGGTTTCAAACTGCTGAATCTTACAAATAAATCAGGGTTATATTTATACCGGCTGTCTATAATAAATTTATAATTTTGATAATAAACCGTATCAATACTTACTGAAGATGCATTATTGTTATCTGTTTTTGAAGTCCCCTGAATTAAATAAAAATTTACATTTCTGATATAATATTGCTTTTGAGTCCTCGATAACTCATTAATATACATATCGATATTAACCCGTGTTGTATCTACTAAATAATAAATAAGTTCTTTGCCAAAATCGAAATAGCCATGATTTTTAAACAAATTTGTGATCCTGTTTCTTTCTTCTTCCAGGTAAGTAACATCAAACAATTGCCCCTTTGATATGATTTTTGTGGTTGTATCGGTAAGAAATAATTTCCTGAGTGTTGAGTCCTGAAAATGATAATTTATTTTATTAATAATATAAGGTTTCCCGGGAGTAACAATATATTCAATATTGACTTTTCTTT
>JAFGGF010000343.1 GCA_016930735.1 Prolixibacteraceae bacterium | reverse complement strand
TTGCCACATTTTGTCAGGCGATAAATGCAAATGCCATCGTTATATTCTGCAACCAGCAAATAAACATAATTGTTGGCAACTACAACGTCCACCTGTTCGGCATCGGAATTAACAGCAGAATAAATTTGTGACCATGAAGAATCACCTGTTCGGTATTTTTTAACAACAACATGATAATCGCCATCGAAGTATGCCTTGTATGCAGTATATACAGTTCCATTTGCGCTCACAGCCAGTGAGGCATCGCTAACAACTTCATCCTTAAAACTGCAGTTTTGTTCAGCTGTATTTGCATAAGTTCCTCCCAGCCTTTTCCAATCACCTTTTATACCATTTTTTTCGTTTCCTAAAACAACACCTGTTGTTCCGTCACCGCTGCTTGTCCTGACACTAACCAAAGGTTTATTGCCAAAACATTCCAGTTCGATACCTCCTGCCCATAAATCTTCCGAATCGGTTTTAAAGCCGCTGTACGATTTCCACCCATCATCCCAGTAATGGACGAACCCATCCCCGGATTGTACATTGGCAACCAGGATGGTCCCGTCTTTTTTAAAAGCAATCTCCGATCCTTTAAATAAGGCAGTGCCGCCGTCTTCTATGAGGCTTTTTTTCCCTTCGCCAAGGTAAGTCCACCCTTCACTGGTAGAGTGAGCAACAACATTTGAATTGAATCGGTCATCATTTTCATTTTCAAAATATAAATGTGAGACGTAAACTTTATTATCATGGTCAATTGCTATTCCGGGGGTATAAGCTTCATTATCGGTAACGGCAACCCTTTCTCCAAATTGAGTCCATTGGGTTTCTGACGAATATTTCCAAACTTCACAGGAAGCACGGGATTCATCATTAAGAACCGGATCGTAGGCAACAAATGCAAGGTATGGAATTCCGCTTGTATCAACTGCCAGGTCAACACCATTATTATGACTGGTTGTTTTTAAAAAGCCTTTCTCCATAATGGATGATAAACTGCCTTTTCCGATTACCAGGACTATGCATTCGGCCTTTAAACTCCCGTTGTTCGCCGAAGCTGCAATGGTTGCCAAACCTCCTTTAATACCTGTTACCAATCCGTTGTCGTTTACTGTTGCAACTGAAACATCCGAACTTTTCCAAACGATACTTTTTTCGGAATCTTCAGGAGTAAGCGTTGCTTTAAGCTGAAGCGTACAATTTATATCAATTGTATCACTTATAATGTTTAAGGAAATTTCTTCTGTTGCGGCATCGCCATTTTTGCAAAAAGTAAAAAACAGGATTGTAGCTGTAATGGTAAATATTAATCTAGTCATGGGTAGTAGTTTTAATGTATTTATTTTACGGTTTTTGTTATTAAGTTGATGATCCTGATTTTGTATCTTTTAATACACAAAACCGAATCTTTTTATTTTTCGATCCGCTAAAGCGGTATATTCAATAAACTGAAAGTTTTTAATCGAAAAAGTAAAGATAATATAAACATATGTTATAAATCAATAGGGTTGTTGAATTTTTTGGGTTTCAGGTTAGTTTTTGTTAAATAAAATTCCGTCTAACCATTTGTGAATTAAAAAAATGAAAGAAAGGATAAGCAGGATAATTCCATATTCCTGCGTAATCTCAATTCCATAAAAAGGTTCTTTTGAAATCAGTGCAAATATAATTAAACCGATGCTGGTCAGAACTGCTGATAAAGCGATAATCAGCGAAGAAAAGTTGAAGAATGGCTTTTGAATCCGCTTTTCCCCGGTTGCCAGATGGGTATTGACAATTCTTTCGGTAAACGACTTATCGTGTATCCGAAGCATATTTTCATGCATCCGTTTTTTAATATCTTCATCCGACATCTTCATACTGTAATTCAAGTTTTTCATGTAGTTTTTTTCGTGCCCTGTGTAAAATAACCTTAATATTTGACACACTTTTACCGGTAATCTGTTTTATTTCCTTCACCGGTTTTTCAGCCAGGTAAAAAAGAATAATAATATTTTGTTCGTTTTTTTCAAGTTTACTTATGGCATGATGAAGGAAAAAGTAATCCTTTGCTTCCTCATTGGAATTTTCAACATAATCCTTAATACTTTCGAATCCTGTGAATAACTCCCTTTTATTCTTTCTGTTGAACTGGACTGCTTCGTTGTAAACAATCCTGTAAAGCCATGTTGTAAATTTTGCTTCGTTCCGGAACCCGGCAATATTTTCAAGAACCTTTAAAAAGCTTTCCTGCGTTACATCCAATGCATCTTCTTTATCCCCGACAATACTGAATGCCAGGTTAAATGCAATGTCTTTATATGCATCAACAAGCCGGGTTAATGCTTCACGGTCGCCGGAAACAGCTTTTTTTATAAGCGCAGGATCCATAAAAATCAGTTCCCTTTCTTCGAAATAAAATAATTAATTAAAAATCCGAATCCTCCGAAAATTAATAAAACTGAAAGATATATGATGAATTTATCGATCCAGTGAAAATTTATTGACAGGATATAAGCTACGATCAGCCCGAATCCCAGTGAAAGTAGAAGGATTGCAGTCCTGAGGTTGGCTTTCCTTCGGTATTCTGTGTAGTTCATACCATCATCCGGATTGATCCCGTTTTCTATCAGTTTTAACCTTTCATGGTTTTTGGTTTTTATATAATAACCAATAAGCCCGCAAATCGGGAAAACAATGATCAGAAAAATTGTAAATGATTCTCCAAAACCTAACATCTTTTGAAATTTAAATTGTTAATATAATGGTTTAGATAAAATGAGAGTTGAAAGGTTACAGTTAATAATTAAACCGATTGAAGAATCAAGACACAAGAATCAAGACACAAGAATCAAGACACAAGAATCAAGGCACTGGATTGCTATGCGCATGGTACCCAACACTTGGTTCTAAAATTTAGAATTCAAAATTTAAAATTTAATTGTTGCAATATCCAATATCCAATATCCAATATCCAATATCCAATATCCAACATCCACTATCCAATGTCTGAAAGGGTCATTCGGGGAGGTAACATACAACTTTATTATCCTTAAGTAAGATTAAAGATCAGATATTTTGGATAAATACTTTTTGTTTCTATTTGGGTAAAACGGTTACGATCACCCTTTTATATCCTGATAACTGCGGTTTTCCCCTGTCTGTAATTTTTAAAATAAAATGGAATGTTTCCTCCTTTTCAACTTTTGGGGCTACTACATATATTCCATGTGAATTTTCAGGAGATCCTAATTTTACAGGTTCCTTATATGAGCCTGCTTCAGGATAGTTGAACCAGAGGAAACTGAAGCTGTCTCCATCCGGATCGGTGGAATTTATTGCTTCCAGTTCAAAACCTTCACCCGACCTGACTGTTATTTGTCCCGGTCCTTCCAAAACCGGGACCGGCGGATGGTTGGCTTCATCAAACGATTTTGTGCACCAGTCCATTCGCGCTGCAAAGTCGTTTTGAAAATCATCCCTCCATCTCCACAGGCTTACTTTGTCCCCTTTAAAAGTATCAGACACCGGTTTTATTGTGCGTCCGTAATCATTCGGGATAAAAGGAGTATAATTATCAGAAGCATTTGTCCAAATTTTTCTTGTTTCCGGTTCATTTGGCACTCCTGAACCAACACTACTGTTTTTTTCTGAAAATTCCGGTAAATAGAATTCATACCGGCCGCCCCAGCCGCCCCATTCAGGGTGTTCAGGGTCACCTAACCCATTTGGAATTAAATTCAGCCACGACGGGGTGTCACCCTCCATTCCCCACGAAACATCCGGGTATACAGCACTAAGTGGCCCATGCCCCTGTTGAATGTTTTCAGCAAGCCAGTTGTTGCTGATCGTTGTATTGTCAATATCGTTGATAACACTGTTTATTGCACTCCAGGTGGCACTGCCGTAATTGTCGCCCGGACTGACAATATAAAAGAGTTCCGGGAAATTATTCCGGATCCAGATTCCACTGTCATCCTGGTCGGAGATGGTATAAACACGGAGTTTGGCGATCAGCCTTTTTGCCTCCCTTTTGCTTTTGGTCCTGTCAATTTTATACAAAGCCTGGGCTAATGTATTCACACCTCCCCAAACCGAAATCCATAAAGGGCGATCATCATTTTTTTCCAGGATTTTTATTATCCATTCTGAACCTTCCGAGTCTTTCCCTTTACCAACGCCCGACATGCCATATTCAGGCAGCCCCTTTTTAATTTTTGCCAACAGGGCCTCTTCTTCAGGGTAATCTGGAGCGTGTTTTTTCAGGTTAGGTTGCACTTTGCCATAAGCTTTAACGATCCTTACTATAGATTCAGGTGCAATGCTTGTTTTTTTCCAGCACGATGTGGTGGCTATTATTCCTTCAATGTCAAGTCCATTGGAGTAAAGCATCAGCCTTACAAAGGACTGGGTATCATCCGGGTCGGCTTCGATATCCGATAAAATTATTACCCTGCTTTTTTGAATGGATTGTGCAAAAAGAAGTTGTGAAAAGAGAGGTAACAATAAAATCAGTAAAAGTATTTTTTTCATATTCGTATAGTTTATATTCAAGACCTTCGGTTTACAATATAAAATATTGAAACTATTAAATTATTTTTAAGATAACTA
>JAFGGF010000342.1 GCA_016930735.1 Prolixibacteraceae bacterium | reverse complement strand
CCCATCAGGAAATAAAAAACAAAGGAAAACAGCATTAATGGCAAATTCAGGTTTCCAATCATTTCCAGGGCTTCTGTAACCTGGTTTTGTCCTGCAGCCTGCGCCATTGCAGGGTTCATTGCCTGTTGTCCTTCCATAATGCTTTGTCCCATTTGTTGTGCCGACTCAGGTGTAAAAATACCCTGAACTACCATCACTGCAGCTACGCCAATAACTATCCAGATGGCAACCTGTGTAAGCCCAACCAGTGCAGTCCCGATTATTTTCCCTGCCATCAACTGAAATGGTTTCACAGAGGAAACAATCACTTCAACGATTCGGCTCTTTTTTTCTTCAGCTACACTTCGCATCACCATGGCTCCATACATAAATACAAAAAAGTATATAATAATTCCCATGGCATAACTTGAAATAAATGCCACAGCCGAAGAGCTTTTCTTTTCTTCACCGGTTTCTGTAACTTTCAGGGTGTTCAGTTTAATCCTCGTCTGAGTAGCTTTTAGCTTTTCATCCAGGTCAGGAATTCCGGATTCTTCAATCACTTTCTGTCGTTTATCGTTTTCTATAAACTGGCTGAGTTTTCTTGCAATCTGGTCCCCCAATTCGATCGGCAACTGTTTATCTGATAAAAGTTGTGCAGAATTGGATTCGTAAATATTCCTTGGGATGTACAGCAAAGCATAAAACTCGCTTGATTTTAATGATGAACGGAGCGTTTGGTATTCCTGTTCAGGGATAAAATGGTATTTGGTGTACCCTTCCTGTCCGAATTCACCCAGAAATAAACCTGATTCATCGTAAACTGCAATGGTCCGTTCTTCTTTGTCATTATTTATAGAAAGAAATATAATAAGGGCAAACATACCTGTAAACAAAAAAGGAACAAGGATTGTCAATATAATGAAGGATTTTTTCTTAACCCTTTTCAGATATTCATTTTTTAATATAAGCAGTGTTTTATTCATTTCTTTCCTTTTTTAATTTAAATTAGACTCTTCGACAGCTTTTATAAAAACATCATTCATACTTGGAATAACCTCTTCAAATGCAATAATTTGTGAAACGGGCAACAAATCCTTTAACAGGTCGTTGTTTGAATTCCCGTTTATAAACTGCACTTTCAGGTGTTTGTATTTTCCATTATCGTTATGTTCAAGGATCCTGTATTTTTTAAGAGCATTTGTAACCAGGTCCATTTCACCATGGTAGCTGACTTCGAAAATGTTTGATTTATATTCTTCTCTGATTTTATCGGTAGGGCCATCAACAATTTTTTTCGATTTATTTATTAAGGCAATATGGTCGCATAATTCTTCAACCGATCCCATATTATGAGTTGAAAAAATAATGGTTGCCCCTTCATCACGCAGATTCAGTATTTCTTTTTTTAAGAGGTTGGCATTAATGGGGTCAAATCCGCTAAATGGTTCATCAAAAATCAAAAGAGTTGGTTTGTGCACAACTGTTGTAATAAACTGAACTTTTTGTTGCATTCCTTTTGAAAGTTCTTCAACTTTCTTATCCCACCAGGGCATAATATCAAATTTTTTAAACCAGTGCTTCAGGTTTTTTACCGATTCAGCCCTCGACAATCCCTTTAACTGAGCAAGGTATATAGCCTGATCACCGATTTTCATTTTTTTGTATAAACCCCTTTCTTCAGGGAGGTAACCGATCCTTTCAATATCAGAAGCTCTTAGTCTTCTTCCTTCCAGAAAGATTTCTCCCCTGTCGGGGGCAGTTATCTGATTGATTATTCTTATCAAAGTGGTTTTACCTGCCCCATTCGGTCCAAGCAATCCAAAAATACTTCCTTTTTCAACCGATATACTTACATCAGTCAAAGCCTGTGTCGTGGCAAATGTTTTATCAACATTCCGGGCACTGAATATTTCCATAGCAGTAATTTTTTTATCAATAGGTAGCAATAACGCTTTTTAAATTACGGTGAATTTAATTTCTTGGAATTAAAAAACAAAACCGGCCATAAAAGACCGGTTTTATAGTTATTCTTTTTTATCATCTTCAGGTGGTGATGGTTTGTCTTCCTTTGTTATTTCATCAACCGGTTGAGTTTTTGATTCTTCTTTTTCCTTTCCTTTCAAGTAATCAGGCAATTCCATTCCTGCTGATTTAAAAATATCATCGAGTGGGGGGATGGCCCCAAGAAGACCCTGCATAAAATTGGCAGTTGAGGTTTTTCCATCTTTGCCGTTTCCGGTTTCCCAAACAGTAACTTTATCTATTTTGATATTTTTGATGGCTTCAACCTGAGTTTTGACCAATTCAGGAAGTTTGTCAGCAATCATCATCAGGACTGCATTCCGTGAATCGTCGTTGGCTGCTTTAACCAGTTTATCAAATCCCAAAGCTTGACGGCTGAGGATTTCAAAAATACCTTTTGCTTCGGCTTCCATTTTCAAAAAAATGGCATCGGCTTCACCTTTTGCAATTCTTCGTTTTTGCTCGGCAATTGCTTCTGCTTCTATTTCAACTTTTTGTTTGCTGATTTCGGCAGGAACCACAATGTTGGCAATCTGCGTTGCTTTATCTCTTTCAGCCCTAACCCTTTCGGCCAGTTTTTCAGCGGCATAGGCTTCCTCCAATGCGCGCGCATCAGTAACTTTTTCTGCAGCTACAGCACGGCGGTTAGCTTCGGCTTCTTTTTCACGCCTGTCGGCATCGGAATTAGCAATAGTAACTTTGGCAAGGTTTTCTCCCGTAACAGCTTCCGAATCAGCTTTTGCTACCTGAACCCTTTGCTCCTGGTGAGCAAGTGCCTGTCCGATTTCCCCATCCCTCATTTTTTCGGCTACACTTTTTTTGGCATCGTTAATTGCTTTTGCTGCAGCTTCTTTTCCGAGTGCCTCAATATAACCCGATTCGTCGTTGATATCGGTAATGTTAACGTTGATAAGTTTTAACCCGATTTTTTTCAGTTCAGCCTCAACATTTGAGGATACAGCGGCCAGAAACAGGTCGCGGTTACTGTTGATCTCTTCGATTTCCATAGTAGCCACAACCAGACGTAATTGCCCGAAAATGATATCTTTTGCAAGATTGCTGATTGATTCCTGCGATAATCCAAGTAACCTTTCAGCAGCATTGTTCATAATATTCGGTTCGGTGGAAATACCAACGGTAAACCTTGAAGGCACATCAACCCTGATGTTTTGTTTACTCAACGCATTGGTCAGGTTGATTTCGATTGAAATGGGAGTTAAATCGAGGAATGCATACGAATGGATAATAGGCCAGATAAATGCAGCTCCACCATGAATACATTTTGCTGACCGGGTTTCACGGTCAGCTCCTTTACCAACTTTCCCGTAAACAACCAGGATCCGGTCAGACGGGCAGCGTTTATAACGCCGCATCATTGCCACAATTATGATAAAAAAGAAAAGTGCGGCAACTGAAATGAGAATTACAAAATAGTCATTCATTTACAAAAAGTTAAAGATTATTATTTGTTTTTATTATTATAATTATTCCTTTTAAAGGGTAGAAAATCCAGCTTTATTTATCCTTGTTTTTTAACTAGCAAAATTTGGTCATCAATTACATCCAGTACCTGTATAATTGATGAAGTAGGTAAATTTTCCGGTTCATCGGTAATTGCATCCAACGTCCGCAAGGATCCCTGGACATTTATCTGAACCTTTCCCATTCCTTTTCTTTTTGCCGGGATCACAAGATAAACTTCTCCGAGTTTTCCCACGGCATTGTTCATTTTCAGAGTACCGCTTTCCGCCAGCCTCGACATAAAATAAAAAAGGCTTGCCATGGCAACCATCATTATTAAACCACAGATTACCGATAATAGTATTACGAGCCATGTAGCCAATCCTGCATGTACAAAACCGATCCCTGACCATCCGAAAACTGTAAAAAAGGCGACTATATTTTTTAACGATAAAAACTGGAAAGGGATAGAATCGCCATGTGATATGTCACTGTCGACATTTGTGTCAACATCCACATCCGAATCCATGTCCCCACCAAAAACAGTCATCACCAGAAGGATAATAAAAATTAATGTAGCCGGGATTGTGATGGTCCAGTACACCTGTTCAAAAAGGGTTAAATCAGCCCAGGTTGGAAAAATTGAAGCCATATTTTTTACAATTTATTTTGTTAGTCTAAATATAACCCGATATGTTACGAAATACAATATGTTATTGAATAATATTTTTTATAAGTGAAAATTTGAAGGATATACGAATATTGGACCTCTCCGTGATTTTGAAGATTAACAAATGAGTTTAAATTTATTATTATTTAGGCAAAATCTCGAAATTAAATTTGAAACTCCTCGCAGCAGAACTGGCGAGGAATCCGATTCCGTCAAAGACTTTTTTAGTGTTTTGTTCGTTAATCCGGCGGCAGAGCCATCGGGGAATCCGCTCACCGGAATTCAAGTTTTAATTTATCCAGTTTTGAATTAATATCTGATATTTCTGAATCAGTTAAATTAAACTGCATTGCTACAGCATTTTCCTCAATTTGTTTGGGTGTTCTCGATCCTGCCAATACACAGGTAACAGCCGGTTGCTGCATAGTCCATCGTAAAACAAGTTGGGCCAATGTAACTCCATGACCATCAGCAATTGGTTTAATTGAATCAAGAAATTGATTTATCCGGGTCAGATTAGGTTCCTGAAAATAGGGTATTGAAGGTCGGTGGTCACCATCACCAAATTTATGATCTGGTTTGATTTTTCCGGTTAAAACTCCACGTTGCAGCGGACTGTATGCGATTATGCCTACATTGTTTTTTAAGCTCCAGGGAACCAGTTCTTTTTCAATATCACGCAATACCATACTGTAAGGAATCTGGTTGGTCGATAGTTTTGCAAATTTTGTAGCTTCTATTATTTCTTCAACAGAATAGTTGCTTACACCGCCCGCCAGAATTTTTCCCTGTT
>JAFGGF010000341.1 GCA_016930735.1 Prolixibacteraceae bacterium | reverse complement strand
TGAGAGCCTGAGCCGTATGATGGGAAACTATCACGTACGGTTCTTAGGGGACAAGGGCGGAGCAATCCGCCTGAGTTACCCGACAAATTTAATCACTTTATTTTTCATGGGGCATAACCATGTACATAATCACACTCACAGTCACGAAAAAGCATTTGCGGTAGGCATTATATTAAACATCATATTTGTGGCAATTGAGGTTTTTTATGGGTTTATTGCCAATTCTTCTGCTTTGCTTGCTGATGCCGGTCATAATGCAGGAGATGTCCTGAGCCTTGTATTTGCATGGTTTGCCATTTGGCTGGCAGCAAAAAAGCCGAAAGGAAAGTTTACATACGGATTCAAAAAAACAACTATTCTGATATCAGTACTAAATGCAGTAATGCTTTTTATTGCAATAGCATTTATTACCCGCGATGCGATAGGCAAATTGAAAAATCCTGTTTCTGTAGCAGGCGACAAAGTAATGATTGTTGCAGGTATAGGTGTCGTAATTAATACAATTACTGCCCTGTTGTTTTTAAAAGGACAAAAACACGACCTGAATATAAAAGGGGCTTTTCTCCACATGGCTGCCGATGCCGGGGTATCTCTTGGTGTTGTCATCTCCGGATTACTTATTTTGAAAACCGGAATCCGGTGGATTGACCCAATAATGAGTTTTCTGATTATAATCGTAATACTTTACGGTACATGGAAATTATTTACCGAATCCATCCGGCTTGCCCTAGATGTTGTTCCTGAAAATATTAATATTGAGGATGTTAAAAATGAATTACTCAACATCGAAGGGATAATTGATATTCACGACCTTCACCTCTGGGCAATGAGCACAACTGAAAATTCATTGTCGGCACATGTTGTAGCCCCGGTTGATAATCCCGATAAACTCCTTCTGGAAATAAAAACAGTTTTACTGAATAAATTTAATATAGACCACATCACAATTCAGGTAGAAAAAAACGATCTTTCTATAAAATGTGAGGAATGCTGAATAATTTACATTTCAACCAATCCCATTTCTTTTAATAAATGCAGATAATTGGTAATACTTTCTATTTCCGATTCCCTTTCGTTCTGGGCATCCAGCATAATTTTTATATCAAGGATGCTGTTTTTGCCATTTATCAGGTTTGTAAGTTCAGTAGTATTGCCAATTGCCCTTGCAGGGTATTTATCCCTGATTTCCTGTGACAGTTGCCTTATCCCTCTTTCCACACCAAATTCCGATTCTTTAACCTTTGCTGTTTTTTCGGGTATTATTTCAGATGCTTTTTTCTCTTCATCTGTTAACTCAATTTTAACCGGTTTGGTTTCCAGCTTTTTAGCAGTAGCTTTCATAAAATTTTCAATAGTAAGGAGATTCCCCTTATAATTCATTTCCAGCGCATTCACAAGTCCGTTAAGAAAATCTGATAACTGATTGCTCTCAGGAGCCAGCTGCGAAACTGAAAGGATGGTGTTTTTTTCATTTACCCAGGCAGCATCAAGGTACCTTTTTGTTTTTTTATAAACATCAGGAAATGCAGTTGTTTCGGTTTTTGCCAGTTCATCCAAACCCCGAGCCAGCTGATGCCCCATCCGTTTCTGAGCATTGCTGAATACTTCACCGGCAATGGCTATTGCTTCTTTCTCGCCTGCGGAAGCAATAGTATAAGCTGCCGAGGCTGCAATAACTTCTACCCGTTTTAATTCGGTTGGATCAAGTTTATCAGGCAGGTCTTCCGATGTATGGTAATACATATCGGGCCAGGTAATCATCATTATTCCGGGAACTCCGGTTGTCCAGTTATTAAATACTTCATGATCCGATGAACCGTAGTGCACATCGATTTTATAATAGAAGGGGTCGTCGGTCCCACTGGGTGCCACAATCCGGTTGGAAATGGTTTGCCCGCTACGGTTTGGAAGGATTTCACGGTTGGTTTCGCCAACATAAGTATACAGGTTTTCCATTACATCGTTCAGGTAATGAGGATTGCCATACGTTGTACGCATCAGGCACAGAAATGAATTATTCTCTTTCAGGTTTATACCTACCATGTCGAGATTAATGTTGCAAAGGGTCTTTTTCATGAGGTCTTTATGGGCAGCCACCCAGGGAGCAGTACCGGAATATTCCGGGACCCAGATGAACCTTATATTCCGTTCGGGCCGTGGCAGCCTTCCTTCATTAAACAGGGTATTCAAAGCCCTTGCAACTTCAAGATTGACTGCACATCCTGAAATATTGTCGTTGGCGCCCTGTTTTATAAATCCTTCAAAAATATGAGCTGAAAAAATTATTTCCTCTGCATCGGGATCAGTTCCCCTGATTACACAGGTAGGCACCTGCAAATCGTAATCCAATTCTTCAGCTTCAACCAATGCATGGACTTTTATTGTTTCACCACGCACAAGGCGGTCTCTGAGAATATAGCCTTCCCTGGGAGGCAGGTAAAAACCAAAAGTAGCATTATTACCACGTATTCCACTTGCCGGTATTGCCAGAGGAGCAATTAACTCACGGCTGGAACCGAATCCAATAACTCCCAGGGCTCCGTTCCTGACAGCCATGTTGTGCACCATCCCCACCATAGACGAGGTTACAACTATTTTCCCTTCAACTTCAAGCCCTTCAAAATCTTTTTCCCTTCCTTCTTCAACCCAGACAAGTTCTGCAGTTACATCCGTATTTTTACTACCCTGTGCAAGCATAAGGGCTACATCATCCATATCGGCAAGCTTTGATTTATTGGGGCTCACTTCCCATAATTCACCCCGGATACCCTGCCAGGATTTTCCCCCTTCAAACCTCTCAATTTTTGCGTCACTTATCCCGTATTCGGTAAATTTTTCCATTATGTACTGAGCTTCTCTGAAAACCTTTGAATACTCTCCAACAGGCCGGTTACGCTGATAACCAACCATTTCAATTACATGGTGCAGAGCAGTTTCTCCCGAAACTTCACCAATAATTTCATCCTGTAACTCTTCAGGTAATAATGTCCAGTGATAATAAGGTGTTAACTGAGAAACTGCCTGAAATGAAATAAACAATACAAGGATTGCTGTAGTACCAATTAATCGTAACATAAGTGCTTTTGTAAATATTTATCAGAAATCTTTCAAAGATATAAGTATTTTAAAATAATGTTGCTTTTTGTAACATTAACAATACTAAAAAACACCGTAATTCGTTAAAATCTATCAAAAACATAAAATTGTTGTTATCATCAGCCACCTGTTAAAAAAAACTAATAATTAGTTAATAAGAGCAGGACTGATAAAGACTAAGTTTTTTAGTTTTGCATTTCAATAATATTATTATAACAGACGGGGATTTATGGTCATAAATAAAAGAGCCATTATTTTAATCGCAATTATTCT
>JAFGGF010000340.1 GCA_016930735.1 Prolixibacteraceae bacterium | reverse complement strand
TACAGTGGCATCGTTCAAACTAAAACTAAATTTAGTTTGTTGTGAATAACCGTTTACCGCATTTGCCGAATAAACAAGTATCATTAGTAAGGTTAATAGTTTCATTACTCTTACAGTTTTTACAATACCTTCATGCGCATAGTATTTTTCTAAACGCTTTTTTTTCATATTTTTAACCTGTTTATAATTAAACATATCTTTTGAAGTCGGAGAGTTGGCGGATTCTTCGGCTTCTTTTTTATCTTCTCAATGGTATATTCTCTATTTTCTTATCAATATTTACAATACCATCATTTATTCTAAAATCAATAGGGGCTACATCGGATAAAGCAGCTAAGACTTCCTGCAACGACTCTTTTAGGTCAAGTTTGCCCGAAATTAATTCAGAGGGATAAAATGCAGGATTCAAAACAAATTTAACATTATAATATCGTTCTAACTTAATTAAAACGGCAGTAAGGTTTTCCTGTCGGAATTGGAACCATCCTTCAGTCCAAGCCGTGTAATAATCGGATTCTGATTCATTGGACAATAAAACCTCTTTAGTTTGCTTATTAAAACTGGCCTTTTGGTTAGGCTTAAGAAGTATTTCATTTTTAACTATCCCAAAATTTGACGGTTTGCTTATTGAAACACTCCCTTCTAACAAAATTGTATATATATCATTATCAGAAGCATATGCAGAAATATCAAAACGGGTTCCAAGTACTTTAATATTTAATTCATTAACATTTACAATAAAAGGTTGCTCCTTTCTGTGAGCTACTTCGAAATATGCTTCCCCTTCCAGATAAACTTCCCTTGTCTTTTTTGTAAATTCAGATGGGAATGCAAGTTTACTTCCGGCATTTAACCACACTTTTGTTCCGTCGGATAAAAGAATATCTGAGCGTTTACCATAAGGAATAATGACCTGGGCCATTTCGTCTTTTGTGCTTTTGACCTGATAATCAATCACACTATCCTTGTCGATTGTAACTTGTTTTCCGGATGCATCAAACTCCAGATCGCTTTGCTTTTCTTTTAAAAGAATTTCCTCCCCACCGGGCAGTATTAATTTAGCATCGTCAGAAAAAGACGAAGAAAATTCCATTTGAGGAAATACATTGTAGTCCCGTTTAAAATAGAAATATGAAGCAATGCTTCCAAAAGTCAATAAAAAAATAAATACTGCAGCATATCGAAGTACCATCTTCCTGATATGCAATCCTTTATTCCTTCTATTTTGCGAAATGTAAAATTCCTCTATTTTTCTCCATACTGAATTCACCTCCTCTTCCTTAATATATAAATCGGAAGACTGGAGTGACTTAACAATTTTTTTTGCTATTTCAATTTTTGACGCTAAATCCGGATTGTCATGTAACAGAGATTCCCATTCGTACTTATTTTTACCTCTTTTTACCCACTTAATAAATTCCAAATCCTGAGTAAAATCTTCAACAGAATATTTTAAATACTTTTCTTCCACTTTAAAATAATATTTTAACAGTAAAGTCTGTTTTTTATCTTTTTGTGGACAGGGGAGTAATGTGTTAAAGAACATTTTTCAAAAAATCCCTAAAAATAATAATAGAGAGGTATCCTTTTGAACTTTAATAACCCTTCTAAGAGTTTTAATGGCTCTGAAAACAAGCTTTCTGGCTGAATCGTTTTTTATCTTCATGATATCGCAAATCTGGGAATAATCCATTTCACACTCGTAGCGCAAATAAATAATTTCCCGTTGTCTGCTACTCAAATGGGATAAGGCATCAGCCAATGCCTTTTCATGTTCTGTTAATTTTTCTTGTGATAGTACTTTTTCTTCCAGTACGAAGGAAGTTTTAAAGTTTAAATCAATAGTTAACTGTACTTTTTTCTCCTTTTCCAGCCGTTTATAAATAGTATTTTTTAAGGCTTTAAAAAGATAAAAACGAATATTGTCGGTGGAATTAAGGCGCTTCCCTGCTTTAATCAGTTTTAAAAATACATCGTGGATGCAGTCTTTTACAAAATCAGGATCTTCCTTAATTCGGATTCCATATTGAAACATGGAATGAAAGTGTTTGAAATAAATGGAAGAAAGAGCAGATTTATCACCATCTTTAAAGGCTTCCCATATTTTGTAATCGCTGTTCAAATTATATTTTTATGTATAATTCAAAAATAATAAACTTAGAAGACTATAACTATACAATAGTGTTAACATTATTTTACTTAATACTCAGTTTTACCAACAAAAAACATTTTTTACTACGGTTTAATTCAATAAAAATTAATAGAAGGCTGAAGGTCATAAAAAATTTTATATACCATCAAAAATTCCAATATAACCTGGATTAAATTTGAATCCTTAATCAATCTTTTTCACCCTTATGACCCTTTTTCAAAAGATGTTAAAAATATTGACTAATCAAGTATTACTCCATTAAGAGTTGAATTTTGCAATTTAATTGTAAAAGTTTGGTTTTAAATCGTTTTATACATAACCCTGAAATCCACCAAACTACTTTGATTTTTCACTTTTGCGATAAGAAATTTACATTTATTGATTTAATTCAATAAGATTTTAATAAATAGCCGACCTCCTTCTTATATTCCCGTAAATACAGTTTTTGTCGTTGCACCAGTTGCACTGGTAGCCTTTTTGTTTTAAGTCTTCGCCTATCCCGATGATTCCTGAAACTGATTTTACAGGGTCCATCAATGATGAATCGGAAAGTGTAACTTCGCAAAAATTTTCAGGCATTAAGGCAAAGAGTTTTTGTTGTTCACCAACGCTCCAGTTGCAGTAGCCCGGCGAATACCGGTCGGTAATACCTAACCCTTGTTTTTGCATTTCCAGAAGCAGGTCAACTTCAATTAAATCCATGGCTTTTTCAACTGTTACCGAACCGATCACATCCAAAACATATCCTTCCATTAATTGATTTTCTTTCATCAGTTTTTTGGAGTAATCGGAAATACCTTTCCCGGCAGTACAAATAAAAAGGGCTGCCTGGCTTGATTTACGTAACTGAGTTGTAACAATTTTACCCGGATGGAATTTGGTATCATTAATCCTGATAATTTTTTCAGGACGGTTGACTTCAACATCAAAAAAAATACGATAACCTCCCTGAATTTCACATAATTCCGGCGCTTTCTGCAGTCCTTCTTCAATCATCACGGGGAAAGGCTCAGGTATCTCACCTTCTTCATAACCCATTAAAATACCAATGTCTTTTACAGTAATATTCAGGTCAGCAAAATTGTATTTGTAAGTTTTTACCATTAATTTTTATCGTGGAACCCAATTGTCATGGTGAGCCTGCCGAACCATGAATCATACTTCGACAAGCTCAGTATGACAAAAATTAGTATTACATCTCTAGTTTACGATGGCAGCGATTGCAGCTCCCAGAAGGCTTGAATTTTCAACTTCCACAATTTCGTAAAATCGCTGATTTTCTCCAGACAGGAATCCCTGGAGAAATTCTTCGAACATTTTCTGGAAATTAAAAAGTTTGTAAAAAGTTGTCCCTTCAATAGTCATTAAAACCGGTTTTTCAGCGGTTTTTGCTTTCCCTGTTTTTAATATAACCGATGCGAGATTTGCAGCAACCAGTTTTGCTGCCCTTTCAATTAAACCATTAATTATCGCCGATGCTATTTCCTTGTCCTCAACAGTTACAAGTGCCAGGTTCAGCTGATTTTCATCTAGCCCGGTACAACAAACAAATTTATTTACTTCTTCAGAAGATAATTCAGGAAGGTTTTTCACCTGATCCTTTGTCCGTTCAGAGAACAGGCCTTCATCGGCAGCAACTTTCAGGGCAGTTGTACAAAGGCCGCCAAAGTAACCTCCTGAAAACATTTTTTCGAATGAATATCTTCCCGGATTTTTGGTGGTATTGTCAAATGCAATATCAATATCGGTTCTTGGAGCTTTGCCAAAATTTCCCGATTCAATATTGATGATTTGGCTTTTTGCCAAATCCAGATCCGGAGTTTTTGTAATATTTTTATTGGCCTCGATATAACTTGTATTCGTACCTGTTCCAAGAATGAAACCAAGGTAAGTATCGTATGCTTTTCCTGCTCTTGCTGCTTTCCCGGCCAATAAAGTTGAAACTGTATCGTTCATCAAAACCAGTTGTTTTTCGGGAGTCCCCATTGCTTTCAACATTTGCTCCCCTATCATTTCACCGATAACTTCAGGAGCTTTAACTTCCTTGCTCCATTCAAGCAATTTCCCGTCTTTATTCGGGAAAATTTCAGCAGCATAAGAAAAACAAAAACCGATTTTTTCAGAAACCGATTTATAATCACTCAGGTATTCAGCAAATGTATCGAAGAACTCTTTTTTTGTAAACTCCCTGTCAACTGCCGGCATTTTATAATGTTGGATATTTTCAGTTACAAGTTTCAGATTATCATCAAAATAAACAGTAGCCACCCTGAAATTGGTTCCACCGGCATCGATGGCTACAACCGGGTCGTTAGGTTTTACATCGCCTTCAGCTTCAATATAAGTCGGCAACATCATTAATGAACTTGGTTCACCTTTTAATCCGGCTTCCATATCTTTTAAAAAACCATTGACTAATTCTTTTAAATTGACCTGCGATGCAAGCATTTTGTGTGATTGTAAAAATAATTCTGCTTTATTCATAATTGTATTTTATATTATTGATTTTAATTTCTGTTAATTTCATGAATGGTATTTATCATGGCCACTATATTTTCAATCGGAACATTTGCCTGAATATTGTGGACGGTATTAAAAACAAAACCTCCGTCTTTCGAGAATATTTCACAGTTTCGAAGTACCTGGTCCCTGATTTCGTCGGGTTTACCGAATGGTAACATTTTTTGTGTATCGATACCACCTCCCCAGAAAACCAGATCACGACCGTATTTTTGTTTGAGTTTAACCGGATCCATACCTGCAGCGTTGATCTGAACAGGGTTGATTATATCAAAACCGGCACGGATAAATCCATCCATAAAAGTTTCTACTGCCCCGCAGGAATGTTTAAAAGTTTTCCATTCCGTATTTTTATGGATCCAGTCGTTGGTTTTTTTATAATACGGCAGCCACATTTCGTCGAATTGCTCCGGTGCACAAAATGTTGAATCCTGTGTCCCGAAATCAGTCCCGCAGGTAAAAACTGCATTTACTTTATTCCCTACCCTTTCGTAAATTAAACGAAGGTTTTCAATGGCAATTTCAATTTGTTTCTCAAAAACATTTTTTATATAATCGGGGCGCATCACTGTGCTCATGTACCATTCAGCTACATCGCGGATACCTTTGGGATGTTTGAGTTGCAATCCCGGAACCAAAGCAATGTCACCCAAGGCTGTTCCTCCGAAAGCAGCAATTACTCCTTCCCCGGTATCATATGATTTATTGACTTCTTTTTCCCAGAAATCCAGGTCTTGTTCACCGATCAAACCGAATTCTTCAAGGTTATCCTGAACATTTAGTTCATCTTCAATTATTGGCTCCTGGCGGATAATAGCATCGAAAAAATAGCCGGACTTTGGCATTTTTGCCGAGGGGGGAACCGACAAATCACCTTCGGGATACATTAACATTGCTCCGGTTCCATCGTCTTTGACCTTAAAATTTTCAGGAACTGAAACAGTCTGACCCCAGGGTGTTACCCATTCTTTAAATGGTTTGTGGTTAAAAAATCCGAACATGCTGTTCTGCCCCCAGGCACCAATCACATCAATTCCGATAATCCTGGCAAGTTCCTCATCAACTTCACCAAGCATTTGAAAAGGTTCGATCACCCTGACCGGTTTATCTTCCAGTCCGTAATATTTCCGGAGCCCCGCAACCGCCTGTACATGGATACCTGTAACCCCTGTTGAACCCATGTCGAATACAATTTTATCGGCTTGTTGGTGATTAAGTGTTTTTTGAAGCTGCTCTCTTGAATTCATTGGTTATAGTTAGTTTCAATAATCTTCTAAAATACAAATTCTATTCACTGATCTGTAATTTTTTTACAACAGTTTTCAGGTTAAAGCGAATTTCCTTTTACCTTACATCCAACTCTTTTCAGAAGTTTCAGCATGGAATAAAAGATAATCATAAATTTTTTTGGCAACCAATTCATTAATATAAGGAATGGTCATGGAACCCGCTGCATTGGTCAGTTGTAAACTTGCCAACGCCCTTCTTTTCTGGAAAATGGTTTGCCTGAATTTCACCGACTGAATTTTATACAATTCCATTTGTTTCCATTTATGAACTATAGCACCTTTCGAAATCCTTACCTGATTATTGTTTATCCTGAAATACCGTTTGCGTAGAATAAGAATTGCATAAATAGCGGTTAATATAAGCCAAACCGGGGCAGCAACCCAGAAAATCCATTCGGCATAAAAAAACGGTGTTAAGGCCAGGGAAGGCAGCCACCCGTAAATAAGCCATAATCGCCGTAAATAATATTTATCGCTAAAAATCCTGGGTGATTTATTCAGAATTTCTTCTCCAAAAAGATCAGTCTTTAATAATTCGAGGTGATTTTCCAGACACCCCGGTGCATCAACCAATTGATTCCGGCGGTTTTGACCACTTACTGCCTGTTTAAAAACCAGACTGTATATTCCGAAAATTTGTTTAATAGGCCCGGTTTCCCAATTCAGCTCCTGAATTTTATTATAAGGCATCAAAACATTCCGCTTGTTAATGAGTCCCGATTGAACACGAAGTGCTTGTTCACTTTTTAAAAGTTTAAAATCAAAGTATTTAAACATTGTGCGGAATAGCGAAAACAAAATCGAAACCAGAAGGAAAAATATAATCAGGAAAATAATAAGTACCAGGCTTGAACCGGATAAAAAGTTTACGAATTCACCGGAGTACTCATCAGCTTTTTCCCGAAACAAATCCTGAATCTGATTAAAAATCTGCATCCCGAAAGCTATAATAATCAGACCTGCCCTGATATGATTCTGGCTGATTCCAATTTTAAACAAATCTGAAGGGGAAAGTGCCATGACCTGCTGTTCATTCTTTTTTGAAAATTCCTCAGTTTCTTCCGAATCCTTTGAAAAGTTTTCTGTTTTCCCTTTACTTAGCAATTCATTTAACCTGTCGGCATATTGTTTTTCAAGTGCATGTATTTTTAATTCTTTGGCAACCGTCCCGGCAGTATCAATTTCGAGAGTTAATACATCAAGAAATTGCTGTAAAAGGTTTTGTTTGGTATTTACCGATTGAATTCTTTCGATTGGAATCGTTAGAATTTTTTTGTGCAGGTAACCTTTTTTGAGGATAAACTCACCTCCTTCAACATAAAAATAGAAATTCAGATAATACAGTATAGTATGAACGATCAGTAAAGCAAGGATTATTAAAAGAACAATTCCAATCAGGTATTTATTATCGAGGATATTTTTTTGTAGTACAACCACGGCAATTAAAGCCCAAAACATCCTAATTCCCTGACGGATCGACTGAATAAAAATAATGAGCAATCCTTTTACCGACTGCCTTGTAGGTTTAGATAAATCAACATTATTCATGTTCGCTTATTTTTTCAGCAAGGAACGATTTGAGGTTATTGGCAATATCTACCGGAAGCCCGGGCACAGAAAGATCGCTGGCATTGCCACCTGCAGTAAAAATTTTAATTGTAGCCAGTTTAAGCAATTTGGCAAGTACACCCTGATTTACCTCAACATGCTGGATCCTGTTAAAAGGTACCGTAGTTACCCTGTAAGTTATAATTCCTGTCTGATAAGAAATGTCGTTTTCACGCACAAGGTATCCCTTTCTGCGAAATCCAATAATATTAATCAGAAAAGTATAAGCATAAAAAAGAAATATAACTACGCCAGCAATTACAAGAAAAATTCGCGGTGGCAATTCATTTGAGAATAAAATATATACAATAAAAGCTCCTGAAAAAATCAGGAAGAAAATTACAATACGTGCAAGTATAACCTGAAGATATTTTTTCTCAAGCCGGGTAAATGTTTTTTTTTCGACTGCCGGCAGGTTTTCAGGCAAAACAATTGAATTATTAAAATTTTCCATATCGAAATAATTTGATTTCCGAAAATACAAATTCTAAAAACGCTTTCGAAAGTATTATAAAACAGTTTTTAAGAGTAATTTAAAATTTTGTAGATTTATGGGAATCTAAATCAAATAATCATGAAGAATCTATCACGCCGCAGGTTTATAAAAAATGTCTCAGCAGCAACTCTGGCTGCAGGAACGGTTAGTTTCCCTTTTGTCAATTATGGAAGGCCTCTTTCACAACAGGGAAAACTGGGGATTGCCCTGGTAGGGTTGGGTTATTATTCAACCGACCTGCTTTCTCCCGGATTGCAACAAACCGAACATTGTTACCTTGCTGGCATTGTTACCGGTACTCCTGAAAAAGAAAAAATCTGGGCTGACAAATTCGACATCCCCAAAAAGAACATTTATAACTATCAGAATTTTGATACGATTGCTGATAATAAAGATATTGATATTATTTATGTGGTGCTGCCAAACAGTATGCATAAAGAATATGTAATCAGGGCAGCAAAGGCAGGCAAACATGTGATTTGTGAAAAACCCATGGCTTTGAATGCTGATGAATGCCGGGATATGATCAAGGCCTGCAAAGCTGCCGGTGTTTCCCTTTCAATTGGTTATCGTTTGCGCTATGAACCTTATACTCAGGAGATCGAAAAATTTGCCCGTGAAGAAACCTATGGTAAAATACAGGTTTTGAATATTGCTGATGGTTTCCGTATGAACCGCCCGACTGAACACTGGAAAATAAAAGCTGCATATGGCGGTGGGGCTATGATGGACATGGGTGTTTATGCCCTTCAGGCTGCACGGTATTCAACAGGAAAGGAACCTGTTTCAGTAACAGCACAACAGTTTAATCCTGACCCGGAACAAATTAATGAAGTGGATGAAACTACTACATTCCAGCTTGAATTTCCTGACCGGATTGTTGCCAACTGTATGACTACTTTTTCTTCGAGTGTAAACTTCCTGAAAATAAATGCACAAAAAGGTGGATACGGACTGGAACCATTCCAGGGGTATAGCGGGCAGCATGGATTCCTGCCGCGGGGCGAAAAATTTGATTTCCCTGAAAAACACCAGCAGGCAGTTCAAATGGATGAAATGTGCAAAGCCATAATGGATGGACGGCCATCCTTAACTCCGGGAGAAGAAGGGCTTCGTGATATGGTGATTGTTGATGCGATCAAAGAATCATGTAAGCAGGGAGGCAAAAAAATTAAATTGTAAAGTGAATAATCCCCTAAATTAAAAGTAAAAGAATGATAAACTTCTACAAATTTATCGCTTTTGTAGAGTAAGAATTATCACCTGTTTTGATTATTTAAAATATAGAAGGATATTAGATTTTTTAAGACTTTTTATTAAACCAGGGAATAAAAATACTAGTTCTTTTCTTGTATTCCTGATACTCTTTGTATTTCCCAAACTTTTTTTCAGCACTTTCTTCAAGAAGCGGTATTCCTGAAACAAAGAATAACATTAAGAATATAAAAACAGGACTTGCAAAACTTACAAGTGATATTAAATTAAGGCCTTGAAATGTGAAAACAAAGATACCAAGCCAAACCAGAAACTCTCCATAATAATTTGGATGTCTTGAATACCTGTACAAGCCTGTGGATATCCAACTTTTCTTGTTTAAAGGATTATTTCTAAATGTAAATTTCTGCCAGTCAGCTATTGTTTCAATAACAAGTCCTTTTAACCAAATTAAGAGTCCGATAACCAGGAAAAAAGTGTTTGAGGAATTATTCTTAAAAAAGTTCAATGAAGCAAGAATAACTATCCAAACCGTTAACCCCTGTAAAAGCCAGAATCCAAGAAACTTGAAAAAATAATCTCTTTTGTCATCAAATCTCGCATCTTTCCCAATTTTATTTATCCTGATAAAAAGATATGAACCAAGTCTGACAGCCCACAAACAAATCATTATCAGCAAAATAAGTTTTTCAGCTGAAAAACTATTAGTGAAGAATGCAAACAATGCAAGGAATATAAAAGTAAGACTGTAAGATAAATCAGTAAGTTTATCGGTTTTGTATATAAAAGCAGGTATAAACATCACTATTTGAAATAACATTGAAGCAAGAAAATAGTGAAATAAATTTAGTTCCATAATAATTAATTAATTTGAAAGTATAAATAATTTATTTTTTATTGACAAGTTCATTAATATGATACTTTCTGTTCTCAAGAATTTCTTTTCTTCTTAACTTAAGAGTATTTGTTATTTCAGTTCCAAGTTCCAATGCCTTATCCATTAAAGCAATATCTGAAATCTTATGACTGTTTTTCACTGATTTGTTGTATTGCTTTATTGCGTCTTTGTAAGCCGCTTGCACTACAGGATGCTTGAGAACCTCATTCAGGTTATCATGATCATAAACAATATTATTATCGGTGCAAAAAGATTTTAAATTATCGAAATTAGGAAAAGTCAATGCATACAAAAGGTTTGAATCATCATCTTTGAAAACCACTGATGCATCTATTAAAGGATTTTTATTAACCTGGTCTTCCAGGCTTACAGGATCTATATTTTCACCATCAGAACCTATAATAGTTTCCTTATATCTGCCGTCCAGTTGCAGATAATTCTTTCTTGTGAATCTTCCTCTGGCACCAGTCTTGAACCATCTCTTGCCATTTTCAAAATAAATTACCTTATCAGTTGCTTCTTTATCTTTATAATATCCTAACATGACAATAGGTCCTGAAACCTGAACTTCTCCATAACCAAAAACCGGCATATTTGTATCAGGATCGGCAATTTTAACCTCAATATTAGGCATTGGTTCTCCGACAGTATGACGAGCTCTTTTTTCTGAACCAATAATTCTTGCAGATATAACAGGACTTGTTTCAGACATTCCGTACCCTTCAATTATTGGAATTCCAACCCGAATGTAAAAATCATCCAGGTAATGGGGCAAAGCTCCTCCTCCGGAAACAGCAAATCTAAGATTCCCGCCCATTTTTTCCCAAAGCTTTTGTTTTATTTCTTTAGGAATATATTTATTGGGAATAATTTGCGGAACTAACACTTTCAAGACTTTTTTCCTGAAGGAAGGCATTTTATCAACTTCGTTGTTCAAATTCTTCATAAATTTTGCATACATACTTTCCCAAACTCTTGGAACAGTTGGTAAGATAGTTGGCTGAATCTCAGTTAAAGCATCTCCAATTCGGGCAACTTCTGTATGATGCATCAAAGCTCCTGTGTATAAAGAACAATATTCAGCAGCCCTCTGAAAAACATGCCAGGGAGGAAGTACACTAATCCATTTATCATCAGAATCCATTCCTTCAACTTCTGCTAATACCGGAAAATTAGAAATAAAATTGTTATGAGTGAGCATAACTCCTTTTGGCTTTCCGGTTGTGCCAGAACTGTATATAATCCCGGATAAGTCTTGTGAATCAAGTTTTGGCAAATTAAAAGAAACATTTTTACCAGCGTCCAACAGTTCAGAGATAGGAATCTCAAAAGAATCATCTAAAGATACAACATGCGCAATTCTTTTTGGAAGCTTGTCTTTGACCTTCTTAAAAGTCTTCTCATCTTTTACCAATAAATAGTCTGAATCAGAATGATCTAATATATAACTCAATTCATCCCTACTTGCATCGGTACCCCTTGGAACATCAACTGCTCCAATATTATTGAGAGCAAGAGATATAGCAATCCAATCAGGATTATTATCAGCAAAATGTGCAACATGAGAGTTCTTCCCGATTCCCAGGTTCATAAAAGCCTTGCTTAAAGAATCAATTTTATGATAATAATCCCCAAAAGATTCTTGCTTTAATAAATCTCCTTCTTTCCAGGACTTTGCTATGCCCTGCTTGTCCTTCAATAAAGAAACTAATTCTTGTAATGTTTCCATAATATATAACCTTGAATAAGGAAAGATATCTTAGTTTAAAAATATTATATAAAAATAACTAAAGCATCAACATAAGGCAACAATTGCTAAGAACAGTTTATCTTGTGAACATATGCATTTCATTCAGCCAGAAAGTTCTTTTCTTTTCCTGCGGATAAAACAGGCTTCCGGTTGGAATCCCCCGATGCCATTGTTGCAAATTGTATCGCTACTTTTTCATCAATTACAAATTTTTTGAAAATAAATGTACAGCGTGGAGGTTATGGGCATGAGCCCTTCCAGGGTTATAGTGGTCAACATGGATTCCTTCCACATGGTGAAAAATTCGATTTCCCGGGAAAACACCAGCAGGCAGTCCAGATGGACGAAATGTGCAAAGCCATTATGGAAGGTCAGCCTTCATTAACGCCAGGTGAAGAAGGGCTTCGCGATATGGTAATCGTTGATGCGTTCAAGGATTCAATAACAAAGGGAGGTAAGAAAATTTTATTGTAATCTAAAGGTAGCTATTTTATCAATGCATCACAGCCGATTAAAAGTGTGGTGTCTTTTGCTATATAATAGACATTCCAAAACAGCAATTCTGAATACATTAATTCCATTTTAATATTCTGGAGTTCAAAAGTCTCCCTGAATTCTTTCCCGCCTTTGCTGTCGGTAATAATTACGGCGGAGTCGCTGTCAATCCACATATCCTGGAGGGGCAGAAAACTTTCAAAGTATTGGGCAACAGAATCTTGTTTAATGATCTGCCCGTCTTTGACATAGAATTCATATTTGCTTTGCTGACTGTCAGATTGAAAAGTATAAATCCATTTACAGGATTTTCCTGTCGAATCACACGACTCTGAATTAACAAAAAATAATTGAGCATCTGCCGGTAAGTCCACAGTTGCCGGATTAATAGAGGACAGCGATTCACGGGCAGTTGTAACAATAGCATTGCAATCCGGAATTTCATCCCCCTCTTTCGACCAGAATATATTCTCTGACCAGGTATTACCAATACATTTTTCATGATGATAAAGGTCAGTAAAACCTCCTAAAACCACATTTTCTAAAATTATATTTTCAGTAGAATAAAAACATGAATCAGGTTCATTAACCGGATCACAAAACATATATGGCTTTAACTGAATACCCCGTGCATTATTTGTTAAAACATTGCTGGTAATTCTCGATTCCCTTATTCCCCAGAAAACGATCCCACTAACGCAATCCTGAAAGGTATTCCTGTCAATATCCAACCCGATTATACCAAAAGGTTTATATCCGTGTATATAGGCACCAATGCCACATTCATTCCGGATAAATTCATTCCCTGAGATATCCAAACTGCTGGTGGTTGCAACCAATATTCCCCCACCATCAACAAACCTGCTGTTTCGTATGGAGCCATTCATCCCCTCGTTCCCACCAATTGACACCCCGACAAAACCACCGATGACTTCGAGATTGTCTATGGTAATTTCCCCATCCCCTGCATTGATAGCTTCTTTGTGGATAACCGGAGGGAATTCGATTTGCACATCTCGTATCACGACACCTTTGCTACGGCCTATTGACATTCCGGTAATTTGGCTATCCGGAGCAACACATTTCAGGTTCCTTATAATTATTCCTTCAATTGTTGCATTATCAGTATGTGTTAGCCCAATTGCTCCAAGGAAGCCTTCCAATGTACCATTTTGAATGGTAGTCCCTTCCACATCTTCAGCACATATTCCTCCGCCATATATGCCAGGTTTATTACGGGAAATAATATGTCCATCCAAATTGAAAGTAATATTTGGTGCACCGATAATCGCCGCATAGTATGTGTTTGGGTCGCACACAAGGTCTTTGTCGAGCGTCCTGTCCTCTGTAACAAACATATGACATAATCCTTCGGCTGTCACCCGCACACGGTAATTATCTCCGCTTTTGTATGGATTATCAGCAAAAAAGTTCCACTGAACATGTTTGTTTTTACCCGGGGCAACGCGATCCACATCGCCGTCAAGGCTTGAACAGGGCAGGTCCCATGTGGCGCCATCATCATCGGAAGCTTCAATAGTGATTTGAAGCATCTCGTTAATAATGGATGTCGCATCATAATAGATATCTACCATCAAAGAACCATCAGTTCGCTGCTCAAAACGTACATTTTCAACAACAGGATCCTGGGCAAGCAGATTTATGCCCAGTAAAATTAATATCCCGGATACTATTGGTTTCATCGGCTTACTTTTTTGATCATATTAATTATTTACGGAGAATTTTTTGGGTGAATACATTGTTACCCGTTTTCAGGACACAGATATACAATCCGCTTTCAACCGGGATTCCATAATGGTTGCTCCCATCCCAGGTTACAGTATATTCACCTGCAAAAAGGATTTCAGTTACCAGTACCCTTACAGGCTGTCCTACTATATTATAAATTGAAAGCAGGATTTTTTCATTTTCAGGTAACCGGAATTTTATGATTGTTTCGTTCTTAAATGGATTGGGATAAGCGGGCTGAAAACCGGATTCATTTAACGATCCAATACCCCATCCAACAGCTGTTGCCGTAGCTGTCGTAAAACTCCATTCAGATGAATAATTACTTTCACCTGCCACATTCTTAGCATTAATACGCCAATAATAGGTTGTATTATATTCAAGTCCTGATATTGAATACGTGGTGGCTGCAAGGTTAGATTCGTCGACGATAAGGGCAGAAAAATCCGTTGTTGTGGAAACCTGCAAAGAATAAGAATCAGCATCAGGTACTGAACTCCATTTTAATATTGTATCGGTTGAAATATTAATTGCATTATTAGCCGGTTCGGCAAGAACAGGCGTTTCAGGGAGGGCAACAATTGTGGTAAACCCCCGGGCAGTTGAAAGTTCACTTGTCCCGGCCACATTAGTAGCACTAACC
>JAFGGF010000002.1 GCA_016930735.1 Prolixibacteraceae bacterium | reverse complement strand
TGGTTCGCGATTTACACTAAGGCAAATAGTGAAAAAAAACTCATTGCCAGTTTGCAGGAAAAAAATATCGAATGTTACCTTCCACTTCAAAAAGTATTAAAATACTGGAGCGACAGGAAAAAGTGGATTCAAGAGCCATTGTTTAAAAGTTACATTTTTGCGAAAGTCAGTTACAAGGAATTTTTCACAGTACTTAACACACCCGGAGTTGTGTGTTATGTAAGTTTTGGGGGGAAAGCTCAACCTATACCGGAATACCAGATTAATAACATTAAAACCCTGGTTCAACAAACCGAAGAAGAAATTACCCTTTCGTACAGGAACATTAAAAAAGGGCAAAAAGCTGAAGTCATTTACGGGTCATTAAAAGGAGTGAAAGGAGAAATTGTAGAAATTCACGGACAAGACAGGATACTGATCAGGATTGAATCAATGAATTGTTCTCTTTCAGCTAAAATTTCCAAAGATGAAGTCAGGATAATAAATGAGGAAGAATATATTCTCGAAAAGGCTTTGTAAACACAAATTATTTTTACAACCTGGAATTTAATATGTTAACACTTCTGAACACAAAATCTTAAATTAAAAATTTCACATAATATAATTGTGATTTCAGATTATTTAATTAAAGCTCTCAGAAAGATAATCTTTACATTCAGGAAGCCGGTAGTTTTTAGACCTTTTGAAGGTTATGTACAGTACCAGAATGAAAGAGCCAATGATTTAATAAAATCGAGATTATTCAGCGAACCTACTATGGTTTGTAAATTTGGGACGGTTGAATTAGGCTGTATGAGCAACTATAAATTGATAAAAGTAGGGAAATCTTTTCATAACATGTATAAATATGTTGTTGGTGAAAAACAAAGTTTGTGGTGGTGGAATACAATTGATACTATGGCCAACAATGCAGGCCTGTTCCCGGCAACCGAAAAGATGGCTGAAAGGTTCTGTAAATTAATGCTTGATGATATTAAGGAAATTGACATTTTGGGGTCGTATATAAAAGATGAAATTGATTTTCAGGAAGAACTGGCTCACACCTTAAAAATAAATATTGAAGGTTATTATGCTCCATTCCTGTTTGAAAATCCCTGGACAGAGCTGCTTGAAGGGAAAAAAGTATTAGTTATTCACCCGTTTGATGAAAGCATAAAAAATCAGTATCTGAAACGGAAGCTGCTTTTTAATAATCCGAAAGTACTGCCCGACTTTGAACTGATTACTATAAAAGCTGTTCAAAGCATTGCAAATACAAAAACACAATTTAATGATTGGTTTGAAGCACTTGAATCCATGAAGGAACAAATATCTGACACAGATTTTGATATTGCCCTGATCGGGTGCGGAGCCTATGGATTACCACTTGCAGCCCATGTAAAAAGGATGGGGAAAAGTGCAGTCCACCTAGCTGGCTGGACTCAAATGTTGTTTGGTATTTACGGGCACAGGTGGGAAAATGATAAAAGATTTTCATCCTTTATTAACGAACATTGGATAAAACCCTCAGAAAATGAAAAACCTGAGAATTTTAAAAAGGTTGAAAACGGTTGTTACTGGTAATCCGGTTATTATTTAGTTAAAATGGGAGAATCATCATATTCTAAAATCCTATCCGGATCGTTTTGGGGAATTGCATCCGTTGTTTTCGATTCAATAGCCAAATTTATTACGATACCGCTGTTGATCGGATATTATGGAAAAGCCGACTATGGGTTAATAGCACTGGCTTTCTCGTTAAATGTTTATCTGAGGTTACTTGATATGGGAGTTGGGATTGGTGCAGTCCGCTACCTGTCGATGTGGCTGGCGAAAAACGAAAAAGATAAAATTATAAAAGCATCACAATCAAGTATTGTTTTTTATGGTGGATTAGGGGCGATAAATACAACAATACTGATAGTTGTAGGTATTTATGCGGACCACATTTTTGAACTGCAACCCGACCAGATAAATGTTTTCAAATGGATGATGTTTATCCTTGCAGCAAGTACAATAATTAACTGGTTGTCCTATATAGTCAAACAGTTATTAACAGCCAACGAAGACCTTGCCTGGATAAACCAGATGACGCTTATAACCAGCACCTTAACCTTTGGTACCGCAATAATTACAATCGGATTAAAACTGACATTACCAGTATATTTTACATTATATATTATTTCAACCTTATTTATATTGCCCTTAAATATTTACAGGTTACGAAAAACAGATATCAGCCCATGGAAATTGATAAAACCCAAATGGCATTACCCGGTATTTAAAGAAATACTGATGTACAGCCTTGCTATTTTTGCAATGGGGATATTTCAGTTTTCAGCTACCAATTTAAGACCGGTTTTATTAGGTGCTTTTGCTCCTCAGGGTGTAAGCGTTGTAACTGATTACAGGGTAATTGAAACAATTTGCCTTTTTGTAATGACGTTGGGAGGTGTATTTTTCCAGGTTTTACTACCTGCATCATCAAAAAATGTTGCATTGGGTGATACTAAAAAAACTGAATTCCTTGTTTATTCAGGGACCAAATATGTTAGCTTATTCCTTGCATTAATCATTTTTGGATTGGTTATTAATGCTAAATCATTGCTTGACATTTATGTGGGAGAGGAATTTTTATATCTGACAGTCTGGCTGGTTTTCTGGTTGTTAACTCTTCTCGAATTACATGTTGCACCGGTTTCAAGCCTGATTCTATCAACAGGAAGAACCAGGCCACTTGTATATTCTGCAGCGTTGGGCTTTATTGCTTCCGCCTCGTTAACAATTCTGCTGGCACCTGTTTATAATGTCGGAGCAGCTGTTATCGGATATCTTGTTCATATCCTGATCCAGGTGGGCTTCAGTTATTTTTATTATATACCTTATATTTTGAAACTTGATGGCAAACGGATTTTTGTCAATTCATTTTTACCTTCAACTTTACTGGCCGCTGTGTCGGGAATTGGTGTAATAATGATTAATAAGCTGTTTGTTATTGATTCCGATTTATTAAAGATTATTTTCAGGTCGGTGCTTTTTATGATGTTTTATGGTCTTTTATGTTATAAACTCATACTGAAACCGGAAGAACTGCAATACATATTGCAACGACTTAAAAAACTGGCAAATGGCCGGAACAACAATGGAAGTTAAATTCAGCATTGGAATACCTGCTTTTAAAGGCAAATATCTGAAAGATTCAATTTCAAGTGTCCTGAGCCAGTCATTTACCAGCTTCGAATTAATAATTATCAATGACTGTTCACCTGATCCGGTTAAAGAAATTGTCAGCGGGTTTACAGATCCACGAATAAAATATTTTGAAAACAATTTTAATATCGGAAGTGAAAGTGTAGTTAAAAACTGGAATAAATGCCTTGAAAAAGCTTCAGGCAAATACTTTATCCTGATGGGTGATGATGATTTAATGGAAACTGATTACCTGGAAGGTTTCAACCGGCTAATTGACAAAAAACCTGATCTGAATGTTTATCATTGCAGGGTAAGGCTGATCGATGAATATTCAAAAGTTTATGGCTTTTCGCCTCT
>JAFGGF010000052.1 GCA_016930735.1 Prolixibacteraceae bacterium | reverse complement strand
TACACAAAAGGAGTATCAAAAGCTGCAACAATCCATTTCAGAATATAGGTTGTTAAGAAAATTTCAATAAGTACAGGGAATTCATAAACACCGTAAAATGCAATAACCACAAAAACAATGCTGTCGATCAGTTGTGAAACCATAGTACTGAGGTTGTTCCTAAGCCACAAATGGCCGTCTTTCGGGAAACGGTTTTTCCAGAAATGGAAAGCCCAGACATCGTGGCGTTGTGAAAGCAGGTAAGCGCTCAGGCTGGCAATAGCTATCCGTGGCATTAACTCAAAAATTGTTTTGGTAGCTTCATGGGCAATCGGGGCAAAATCGTCGCCTGCCAATGGTTCAAAAACCAAAGCAAGGTTCATTAAAACTGTCATGGATATCAGGCTGAAAAAACCGATCCACACAGCTTTTTTGGCTTCCTGTTTACCATAGTTTTCCGAAAGGATATCGGTTACAAGGAATGAAGTTGCATAAACAATATTTCCCAGAGTAGCAGCAAGCCCGAACAGTTTTACTGCCTGAATAACCTGGATGTTGGCAACAATTACCGAAATCGGGATCCACATGATCAGCCCCCATTTGCCAAAAAATTTGTACGCTAAAATGATCAGGAAAAAATTGACCAGCAACATGGCCAGCCACAGAAGTTCGTTATGCATTTTTTTATTTTTTATTCGCAGGGTGATGGAACCTGCGAGGTTTTACAAATCGTTTTCAGGGCGCAAATGTAAACATTTTTTTATTAACAGGAAGCCATCCTTAAAAACATGGATGGCTCCCTTTAGTCTTCCCGCACCGGTAATAAATTATCGATTGATAAGCTTTGGTAAATATTAGTATAATTATTTCTCAACTTTTATCTTTTCAGAATAAACTTTCCCTTTGTATTTAAGTACGATGTAATAAAAATCGTTTTTCCAGGCATCGGTTTTGATTTTCATTTTTTTCTGAACTTTTTCTTTCAGGTAGATTTTATTAGATCCTGAATCATAAATTTCCAGTGCAATGTCCTTTTCTTTTAAATCGACATCTTCCGATAATTCAATATTTATCTCCGTGCTTGCCGGGTTGGGGTAATACATAAAATAGCCACCGCAATTGTAGTATTGGCTGAAATATTGTGTTTTTACCACAACCTTGTCATTTGAACTGCAATTGTCTCCTTCACAACAGGTACAGGCTTTTACCTGCAAAGTTCCGGTTGGATTGCTTCCTGAGTTTATTGAAATATAGTTATCGTAAGCATAATATTGTGACCAACCTGCAGGTTTTATCCATTCATAATCATAAATATCACAATCGCTGTCGTTTTCAATAAACACATAATAATTTGTGTTGGGGCATAAGAGCCAAACTCCACTGTATTGGGGCGGCGGATTCCCGTAGCTATCTTCTACTTCTATTGTTACAAGTTCTTCTTCCGGTCCGTTAATGATAAAATTTTTTGAATATTCTACCTCCCCGCAACCATCCGAAATAGTAAATGTAATCGTGCAGGTTTTTCCTATGTATTCCGGGCGTGGGTTGGCATAAGCTACCGAATCATCATCTCCGCTGGCAGGGCTGTAAAAATAATCCCATGGGTATAATTCCCATCCTTCAATTTCAAAATCTTCACTCAATGTATTATGAAAAGTAAAAGAATCATATCCGCAAATTAAATCCGGTCCGGTTATATATGGAATATCAACTACAATATTATAATCATCATCAAGATATAATTTTTCAGGGTCATCATCATCAAAATCCATCAGGCAGGGGCCCGAACAACCGTTAGGTTTATCACCAATCCCCCAGTTGTAAAATCCATCTTCATCACTATCTACACAAGTTCGGCTTGAAAAAACTGAACTGCACCCACTACCAGAGCATGATATTGTACTTGCACCATTTTTATATTTTGCACGGAAAAACAAAGTGTTAAACTCTTGGCTAAAAACATCAATATTTTTATAATCAATAGTAGGACCACCTGGCCAACTATCTTTTATATGCCAACGCCCTAATGAATTCCACCCAACTATTAAAACGGAATGTGTTAAGTCATTAGCATCTCCATGAAGTTCAAAACTGCAATCTTCCATTGTAACAGCAATTGGCCCGTAATCAATAATGGCTCTTTTTAATTGCTGATTTGTACTTAAATACAATTGTTGATAACCTGGAATAGTAACTTCGTATTGCGGTATTGAACAAGGATTACATATTGGCCTGCAAAATGGATACTCATCCGGGTATTCAAAACAATCATCATCAACAATCCCGTTTGTGCCAACGTAAGTAAAAGTTTGTGAAATATCAGCAGGACCCATTACGCATCCATAACCTGAACAGGGTGAATAAATCTCTGCTTCTGAAAGGTCAATTTCGCTTGATGTTTGCGATTTATTATAATAAATCTGACACATAGCTTCCACAGCAGCAACTGCAGCAAAAATATGACATGGTCCTTGGGTACCTTGATCTTTGGCTGGTGAAATGTAATCTTTATTTGAACTTGATTTCCAGGTAAACGCATTTGGTTGTGCATTTATACTAATGCTTATCAAAATAATTAGAATAAGGGTAATTATTTTTTTTATGATAAAAGTTTTTTTTGTTTGGTTAATATTTATTAGTTAATTTTTAATACACCTAATTGAATATCCTGCTGATTTTAGCCCTAATTCCCGGTCTAATTGACCATAAATAATAATTCGGTTAATGGCATATGTTTCATTTTCATCTGAACTGGTCCAGAAAAAGGCAGACTTCCCTAATCGTCTGAAATAGAATTTTCCCAATGTATATGTTATATCTCTTCGCCCACCAGGCAGGGCAGAAAATCCTGTTTCATTGGTTTTTATAAAATCATCCTCCCAATAATCTGTGTTTGATATTGCTAATTTACCACCAATATTTTGTTCGCCTCCCCTGGTACCAAATATGTCCAATAAATAATCCGGCATTCCAAGAAATGTCTCCATTATCTTCCATTCATCATCATCAGGGAGATGCCATCCCTCTGGGCAAACTTCACAGGCAGTTTCCCAGTCGTACAAACAACCATATAAATGAAAATTTTGGCCATAAGATCCGGTTCCTGAATAATCGTAAATCCAAAT
>JAFGGF010000051.1 GCA_016930735.1 Prolixibacteraceae bacterium | reverse complement strand
ATTCTTCATTATTACCATTTTAATATTTTGAATTATTTAAAATAAAGGGCTTTGTAAAAAGTAAAGTTGCAAAAAAGCGGTCAAATTCAAAAGGGTTTAAAACTCCCAATCTGAAAATAAATCATTTACTTTTTAATATTGATGAAATCTTTGTGAAACAAACTTTAATACTTCAGGTAAGGCGCTACGCCAGTATGTCCAGGTGTGCCCTCCATCGCGTGTACGGAATTCGTGGGGGATTTCTTTCTTACGCATGGCAATATGTACCAAACAATTCCCTTCATATAAAAAATCATCATCTCCGCAATCGATATACCAACTGACTGATTTTACCTGGTCAACCGGCATATTTTCAATTAAATACAAAGCACTGCATTCATGATAATATTTTTCAATTTGCTCATCCGTATTATCTTTGGTAAAATAGCGCTCCAAAAAATCTTTTGTATCCTCTAAAGAAACAGGGCCGGTAGCTGCACTAAGCGGGCAGGCTGAAGAAAAAAGTTCAGGGTGGTGCAATGCATACATAAAAGAACCGCCTCCACCCATTGATAATCCTGCTACTGCACGGTATTGTTTTTCGCCTTTAATCCGGTATTGTTTTTCAATATACGGCATAAATTCTTTGAAAAAGAAATCTTCATAGTTGAAGTCGCCTTTTACAGAATTGAAATAGCCTTTCTGTCCGGTATTGGCATCGGGCATAACAATAATCATGGGTGTTGCCAGGCCTTCGTTAATGGCTTTGTCGGCAATGTGTAAAACTTCGCCGAATTGCACCCACCCGGTTTGGTCGTCGCCGCCACCATGAAGAAGGTATAAAACGGGGTAACTTCGTTCAGAACTTTCATAACCCGGAGGCAAATAGAGCGCATATTTCCGGTCCATTTTAAGGATTTCACTTTTCAATGAAAGGATATCGTAAACCTTTCCTGTTTGGGCAAAAAGAGTCGATGCAAACAGTAATCCTACAAAACATGTAATTAGATTTTTCATATGATTTTTATTTAATAAATCCATTGGTAGCACTAAGCACATATTGGCTGCCTAATTCCATCAATGGGTTCAATATAACATTTAATATTATTCCCATAGGTTGGGTAAAAAATTGTAATTTAAAAAGTGCCTCCATGCATGAAATGTATGGTTGGCCTTGGGCAACTCATAAAATGAATGATTAATTCCTTTGTCAGCCAAATATGAATGGATATCCCTAATACAGGAAGAAGCAGTCATATCAGCCATTCCAACGTGATCGTCACTACCAACTCCGAAAAAGAGATAATTTATCTTTTTGTTCACTTCATCAGGATTGTCGAACAATTCTTTGTGATCCTGTTTGAAGTTTTCGAGGACAGAACTAAAAATACCAATATATGAGAATTTTTCAAGATGATTAAATCCAACAGCATCAGCTAAATCGCCGCCCATTGATAACCCGGCTATTGCCGTATGTTCCCTGTCGGATTTTACTCTGTATGATCTTTCAACCAATGGCATAATATCGGTGAATAAATCTTTTTCGAAATAAGATGAATTATTGCCCCGCATTTCTCGTGGTGCATCCTCAGGAACAGAATGGCAGAAAGGCATTACAATAATCATTGGTTTTGCTTTTCCTTCAGCTATTAAATTATCTGCAATTGAATTTGCAAATCCGGCGGTTATCCAGGCATGTGATTTCTCTCCACCGCCGTGTAATAAGTAAAGTACCGGATATTTATCAGTACTATTTTCATACCCCGGAGGAGTATATATATGAACTTCTCGAGAATCGCCAATAGTTTGAGAAGAATAAGTGTGGACATTTACTGTACCATGAGGCACATTGCGCGTTTCCCAAAAAGCAGATGCGTCATTAGTTGGTACTATAACTTTATTTTCTACCGATCGCATGGCAACATGTACATTAGCGTTTAACGGATCGGGTGTTGTGATACCATCAATCTGAATGCTATACATATAAGGATTAGGTTCTAAAGGCCCCAGAGTTACAGACCATACACCATTTAAGTCTTTTGTCATGGGCATACCATTAAAGGTTTTTCCTTTACCTATTTTGCCTAAATAAGTAAATAAATCCCACCCTTCTAATTTCACACTATCAGCATTTGGAGCCTGAACCCTGAAGGTTACAGTATTGTCGGGATTGACCTGGGGTGATACAATCCTCTGTGGCCTTTGTGCCATAACCGTAATCGATAATGACAACATTAATATTAGATATTTAACTTTTTTCACAGTAATTAATTCTAGTTTATTTAATACGACAAGGTAATTTGTAATTTCTTATACGTTTAAAATTTAATTCAATCTGATATTTGCTATTTGAATAACAGTGGTGCCAGCTCCGACAAATAAAGCCTCCAGTTTGCCCATGTATGGCCACCGGGACTTTCACGATACACATACTTAAATCCTAAATCATCGTATAATTTTCGCAGAGCAATATTTATTTCCTTTGCAGTATCCTCTTCACCACATCCAATCCAGTATAATTTCACACCACTTTCCTGAAGCGCCTTGAGTTGTTTTATATGGGCTTCCTGATCGTAATTATTTCCCCCAAATCGAGGATTGTTTCTTAATCCTGCACTCATCACGCCGATATAGCTGAAGATACCGGGATTGGAATTGGTAATTGTTTGTGTATGCATTCCTCCCATCGATAATCCGGCAATAGCCCTGTGGTCTTTATCGGCAATTACCCGGTAATTTTTTTCAATAAAAGGGATTACATCGTTAACTAAGCTATTTTCAAAACCATTCCTGTCGCCGCTTCCCGGGCCTTTTAGCCTTTCAGCATTTTCACCAGCCGGTGCCTCGCCAGGCGCTGCTGCAGACCAGGAATTGCCATTTGTTATAACCACGATCATAGGTTTGGCTATCCCATCTGCAATAAGGTTATCCAAAATGCAGTTAGCCCTGCCTAACGATGGCCAGGAGTCTTCGTTGCCGCCTGCCCCATGGAGCAGGTAAAATACCGGGTATTCTTTATCCCCTTCTTCATAACCGGGAGGGGTGTAAACACTCATCCTGCGGTTTTTATCGAGAGTTGGCGACGGGTACCATACACTGGAAAGAGTTCCGTGCGGTACATCCTGCACAGTATAAACTTCCGATTCTTTCCCCGGGACAATTACATAATTATCGGACCCTGCCCCTTCGCGCATTACCTGTGGATTTTGAGGGTCAAGAACCCTCATACCGTTTACTAAGAATACATATGTATATAAATTGGGGGCTAAACCTTCGACAGTAATCGACCATATCCCGGAATCGCCTTTGGCAACATCGACCTGTTTCCCGTAATACCCCGGCATCCAGCTTCCGTTTATTGCTACATTATCAGCATCCGGTGCATTTAAACGGAAAGTCACTGAATTATCTTCATTTATCTGAGGCGATATTAAGCGTGGCCCGCGCCGGAACTGGGCATTTGTTTGAAGAATAACGATTAACAGTATAGTCATTAAACTTACTGTTTTAAAAACTTGCTTTTTCATTTTAGTTGGATTTAGTTAGTAATTAGTTCTTTATACAGAAGGTTAAAAAATAATATTTAATCCAATTTCAAAAATAATAAATTAACTTGTACGTACAAGTTGTGTGAATATAAAAAATAAGAAATAGTGAAATTTTACTATTTCTTTCAGTCTGGGGAACACTAAATTGTACTGGTTTTTTACTAATACATTGAACCTGTTACTTTATTTGAGTAGCGGATAAAATCAGGTTGTTTTCCAACAACTTTTCTTTTAATATAGTGTAACTAATATCCTGTACACATTTATTTTCTTCAATTGCCTGAACTGCTGCTAGACCGGCAGATTCTCCGCATATCATAAAAACCGGCTCCATACGTGCCGACGCATATCCAAGATGTGTTGCTGAGAAACAAATTGGAACCAATAGATTAATACATTCATTTTCTTTAGGAGTAATTGCCCGGTACGAGACCGGATAAGGGACATTTGTTGGTCCGTTTGCACCTCCTACAAACATGTTTCCTTCCAATCCAACGTAATCTTTTCCATTTTTTTGAAACCATATTCTTCTTGCCGGATAAGTATCGATACCGTATTGGGCTAATCCGATAGGGTCATCAACAATTGTTTCATTATAAACATCGTGGGAGGTGATTATATAATTACCTACCAAACGGCGTGAAATCCGGATATATAGCTGGTGCGGCCAACCCTGAGTTTCAGGATGATGGCGTTTATCCAGGCCAAGTCCTTCAATCTCTTCCCTGTATTTTTCCGGCACCCGATTATCGGTACACATGAAATAATGGAGCCCACTTAAATAATCCTGATGGTATTTCCAGATTTGAGCCTTTGTCCCGTAATCTCCGTTTGCATATAAATGGCTGACACCAACAGGTGCCATTGTAAAAAGCGAACCACGTTGGTAATTATATTCGCCTTCGTTCATCCATCCGGGAAATATACCACTTAGCTTTTCTATTAACTCATTTTGATCGTTGGTGTTTTTTTTAAGATATTCAATGTACCTCCCAATTAATTCAAAATCGATGGGGTTATAATTTTGAGGTTTATTAAATTCTAACTTGTATTTCGGTTCGGAGGTAACATAATAACGAAAGTTATAAGCCTGAGTGTAATAATCTCCCACTCCAACTTTGTAATTCAAATCATCTTCAACCATAGGAAGTAGTCCACTTTCAGGATTACCTTTTTCATTAAACGGGTCAATTGGAGTTACGTTGGTTGGTTCACAAACTCCGGCATTTTTTTCCGAAAAATCATACTCTGATTCTCTGCCTGTCATAAATGACACACCACTTCTGGCCATTAGCTCGCCATCATAGCTTGCATCGATATAAACCTTTGCATTCACTCTCAAATCCAAATCTCTAGCAGGTTCAGCAACCGGGCAACCAGTTTCATCAAATGGAGCATAATCATATATGGTTTCAATAATTTTACCATTCACTTTATTACACAGGTTTATACGGTGGTCATAAATAACCTGAATATCATATTCATTTAAAATCCTTAGAAAATCATCTCGTATTTGTTTTGGACTCATCAAACTGGAAATCCTTCTTAATTCTCTTTCTGAAATTTCATTGTTTATTTTTCCAGTACCAAGGATTTTCATTAATTCACGGGTTTTCCCACCAATTGCTGCAAAGTTAGGGCAATCCTGTATGGGTTTTATTCCAGCTCCGAGAATACCGCCAACCCATTTCCCCGGCTCAACAATAACTACCGAATGACCAGCTTCTTTAACGGCTATAGCGGCTAAAATTCCTGATGGTGTTGCAGTATAAATACATACATCCGTAACAATAGATTGGTTTATAGGATTTTCAGATTTATTATTATCGATACATGAAACTAGAGTCAGAAATATTATAGAAAAAAAGAAACATTTTTTCATGTCGAGGAAGTGTTTGTTTTAAAATTAATTGTTTATTATAGTGTAATTATAGAAAGAGAGGGAAATTATTCCCTCTCTTTTCATGATTAATATCCAGGATTTTGTTCAAGATTCTGATTGATATCTCTTTCGCTCTGCGGTATAGGCCATAAATAATCCACATTTTCCCTGAAATTCGTTTCTTCACAAAAGAAATAACCTTCATCATCCACAATAAAGTCGGTATAATTCTGAGGATCATTTGTCAACTTCATTCCATAAAATTTTCCATTCAAAATAGTATGAGCTGTCCTCCACCTATATAAATCGAACAACCTTAATCCTTCAAAAGCAAGCTCAATCCTTCGTTCTGTCCTTACAATCGGCCTTAATAAATCAGGGTTGGTTTGTGTAATCGCTGGCAAATTAACTGAAGCCCTGCCTCTGATTAGATTAATGGTTTTATCCAGTAAATCCTGTGAAATAGCATCACCGGCTTCTATTTTTGATTCCAGATAACTTAATAGAACTTCAGGATACCTGACCATAGGAAAGTCGGCACCATTATTTGTAACACTTCCTTCATAATCTTCGTCCAGGAATTTTAACAAAGCATAGCCACTCCAATCCCTTCTCGGAAGCCTGTCAGAGGCATTCATTGAATCGGGGTGAGCAACATAAAGCTGACCTTTAAAAACGGTCCGTTCAGGTATCAAGACTGTCATATGCAATCTGGGGTCTCTGTTATCATAAGGATTACTTGGATCGTAAAACGGTGATTCATTAACTGGTAATCCATCGATGCATGGGAAATCTTTTACCAACTCATTGTAAACATTAATTTGATGCCAGCCACCGTACATAAACGGGCGGCATGCCCTTTGAATTTCAGTTGGGTAATCATTTTCAGCATATTTCAGAGGGAAAATAACTTCATTATTGACTTCTCCGTCGTCTTCAAAAATATCCTTGAAATCAGGATTAATTCCATATATACCCATAGTCATTATGCTGCCGTATACTTCCACTGCTTCCGACCAACGTTTTTCAGCCATTAATAGCCTGCCTTTTATAGCCAATGCAGCAGCTTTTGTTACCCTGCCAAATTCGTTGTCAGGTCGGTCTTGGGGTAAATTTGCAACACACTCTGTAAGCTCAGATAATACAAAATTTACTACATTTTCCTTACTGTCGCGTAATACATTATTGGCTTCTTCCATAGTTAAAACATCTGTAACCAAAGGGACACCTCCCCAAAATTGTGACATCCAGAAATAATTCAATGCTCTAATAAATTTTACTTCAGCTGTTATTTCCAATTTCTTGCCTTCATCCATCTCGACACTTCCTATATTTTTCAGGAAAACATTGCATCGAGCTATTTTGGCATAGCTGTTTGCCCAAAAACTTTCAACCACAAAGTGGGTTGATTCAAGTTCTCCATTATTAAATTGAGTTATCCGGTTATCTTTTTCATATCCGTTATCTGTTGTACAATCTAATCGGATGAATGATTCAGCATTTTGAAAATTATAACTATCCCTGCCTCTGCCTGAATTATAAATTCCAATTAAAGCTAATGTTGCGTCCTTTTCTGTTTGCCAAAAAGTTCCTTCAGCCAACGCATCCAGAGGTTGTTTTTCCAGAATGTCGTCACAACCTGAAAAAATAACACTCAAAATAATCAATATGATATTGATTTTTATAAGTTTATAATATACCTTTTTCATTGTAATCATTTTTTAGAAGTTTGCATTAATACCAATTGAATACACTGAAGTAGTTGGATAGTGCCCTCCATCTCCGGCTGAATCAGTATCAACCTCGGGGTCCCACCCTGGATAATAATTATCCAAAGTGAAAAGATTTGTTGCATTTACATACACACGGAGGCTTTTAATTTTAAGCGCATTCAAAACTCCAGGTGAGAATGTATATCCCAACTGAAGGTTGTTTAAACGGAGGAAAGCTGCACTCCTCAGCCAATATGTTGAAGTATAATTTTGAGCATCTCCTTCAGTTAAATTCAACATCCTTGGATATATTGCATCTCTGTCGGGATTTTCCTGTGTCCACCTGTTTTCGTACATCCATCGTTGTGGATTACTATTCAGTAACAAAGCCCGTCCGATATACCGGGTTAAAAGATTATCACGTCCGGCTATGCCTTGTAATTGTATTCCCAGGTCAAAATTTTTATACGAAGCCGATATATTAGCCCCAAATGCATACTTAGGGAATTTATTACCTATCACTTTCCTGTCATATTCAGCATTAACAACTCCATCAGGGATACCATCCGGTCCGCTTATATCTTTATAACGTATGTCTCCCGGAGATGCTGAATAAGGTTGATCAGGATAGCTATTAATATCTGTCTGATCGACAAACAGCCCATCTGCAACATATCCGTAAATGGACTGTAATGGTTCACCAACAAAAAGGCCTTTGGCAATATCATTTTCCAGTTGGGCAATTTCCAATACACGATTTTTAACATATGAAAAGTTTCCGGTAATATTATATGAAAAATCACCCACTAAATTCCTGTGTGATGCAAGAATTTCAAATCCTGCATTTTTAACAGAACCCGCATTTTGTTCCGATGGTGTTAAGCCTAAAACCTTGGCTGCTGAGATATTATAAAGAATGTCGTTAGTTCTTTTATTGAAATACTCAGCACTTATACTATATTTCCCATTCAAGACCGACCAATCAATTCCAAGGTTCATCACACGTGTCGATTCCCAGGTTATTTCAGTATTTGGCAAAATTGTTGGGGCTGCACCAGGATATATGGTTTCACTTGTTCCTATCGGGTAAACTAATCCTAAGCTGATTGTCTGCTGATATGGATAATTTCCAATTTGTTGGTTCCCTAACTGTCCCCAAGAAGTACGGAGTTTCAGGTTGTCAATCCATGTATAATCATGCATAAAACTTTCTTCAGAAATCCGCCAACCTGCAGAAAACGAAGGGAAAAGCCCAAACCTATTATTCGAAGGGAATCGCGATGAACCATCATATCGCAGGTTTCCTTCCAGAAGGTATTTCCCTTGGTATGAATAGTTGATTCTTCCAAAAAATGAAGTTAAAGCCCATTCATAGCCCGATCCACTCGACTGCATATTTTCAGTCGAACCTGCATTTAAGGTGTATAGGGTATTCGTTGGGAAATCATCCCTGTATGCTTGGCTCCAATTACTATTGAATTCTTCCTGTGAATATCCTGCCAATATATGGAGTGCATTGTCTCCTGCTACTAAATCGTAATCAAGCAACGCTTGTATAGTAATTAATGTACTTTTGCCGTTATAGACAGTTAGTTCTGCAGGCCCCTGAGTTAGATTCTCATCAACCACTAATTCTGCCTGGTAAACCTTCTTATTATATTGATCCAATAAATATCCGGCTTTACCGGTCAGTTTCAAATTTTTTAATAAATCATATTCCAATGAAACATTGCCAAGAAAGTTTTCTTTATCAACGCTTATAAAAGACTCGCTGTCAAGCCAGCCTTCAATGGTAAATCCGGCGATATGGTCATAAGTTCCATCTGCTTTTTTACCACCGATATAGGATGGAGTCCTTGCAGCAAATTTTACAAATTGCCTTGTATCATTCTGCCCCTGCTGCCCAGCACTTACTGGTTCGCCTCTATTTGAATGATTGCCAGACAGGTTTAATTTTAAATTTAATTTTTTGCTTAACTCACTATTAAGGTTTAAGCGCATATTATATCTGTCGTATTCTGTTTCTTTAATGATACCTTCCTGATCAAGATAACCCAGCGAGAATAAATAAGTATGACCTTTACTGCCACCATTAAACTGTAAATTGTGGTTAGTCTGAAATCCACTTCCTGAAGTGACCAGGTCCTTGTAATGATTTTTGTTGGGATAATTTTCCGGATCAGAGCCTGTTTTTAGCTTTTGTATTTCTTCATCAGACCATTTGATATTTTTCCCTTCATTTTTAAAAGCTTCATTTTCGAGTGTTGCATATTCCCAGGAATCGACAAATTCCGGAAGTTGAGTAGGTTTCTGTACACCAACATACCCGTTATAAGTGACTTCGAGTTGACCGGTGCGTCCTTTCTTTGTTTCTATTAAAATAACCCCGTTGGCAGCTCGTGATCCGTAAATTGCCGCCGAAGCAGCATCCTTAAGTACTGAAATACTTTCTATATCATTCGGATCAACACTATTAATATCAGCAGCTAATCCGTCAATTAATACTAAAGGAGAATTTCCGGCACCACTAAAAGTACCCATCCCCCTGATTGTGATTGAAGCGTCATCCATGCCCGGCTGCCCCGAGCCTTGTATTACTGTAACGCCACTTGCCTGCCCCGATAGTACCTGGGATGCTTGGGTGAATGGCATATTTTCAAGTTCTTCGCTTGTGATATGCGAAACAGAACCAGTCAAATTGACTTTCTTTTGAACTCCAAAACCTACTGCTACAACTTCATCAATCCCTATGCTTTCATCAACCATTACAACGTTAATTACATTTTTCCCTGCAACAGATATTTCCTGTGTTTTCATACCCACAAAAGAAAATACGAGTGTTGCATCTTCCGGAACATTGTTTAGAGAGTAAGTTCCATCGGCCCCGGTAACAACACCTTGAGAAGTTCCGAGTAATAACACCGTCACTCCTGGGAGAGGACTTCCACTATTATCGGTTACTTTTCCTGTAACTACATATGCCTGTTGCATAATAGTTTTATCTGATAATACAATTTGCCTATCAATTACAGAGTACATAACATTAGTATCATCAAATAACAAGTCAAGGATGTCAATAATTTTTTCGTCCTTGACGTTGATGTCCACTTTCCGTTCAACATCGATTAATTTTTTGTTGTACAGAAAATAAAATTCCGATTCATCTTCTATCTCATTTAATACCTGCTCAACTGTCACATTGTTAAGGGCAATGTTTAGCCTGGCAGTTTGAGAATAACTGTGCGATGCTAAAATTTGCCCAAAAGTCATCAGAATAAAAAAGATAGTTAGTTTCATAATTCGTAAAATCTTTAGGGACTTACACTTTTTTAGCAAATCCCAATTAAAACTTTGTTTTTTTTCCATAGTTTTACATCGATTTAGTTTAAGTGAATAATTAAATCATAAGTTTTGCCTTAATGGCAGAATTTAATTTGGGAGGAAGGTGGTGCGAACACCTTCCTCTTTTTAGATCAGTATACTTCATATAGTTCGTTTTTTAATAATTATTTTCCTTTTGCTAAAAGTACCGTTTGACAATAATTTTCGTGGTTCGGATGTGTATTCAATAGGGGCCGATAGTTTAAGTAATTCAAGAACCTGGTCGAGGGTTTCATCTTCAAAAGTTGCTTTATAAATATATTCATGCAGGCTTTTATCCTGAAGAATCATATCAACATTAAACCACCGGTTTAATTTTCTTACGACTTCATCCATCGGGTCATCGATAATAAGTTTGCCTTCCATCCATGCAGTATATTTGATAACTTCCACATCGTCGATAAATACTTTACGGAGGCTATCGACATAAACAGCCCTTTGCCCTGGTTCCATTGTAGTAATTTCTTTTTTATCAGAATAATTTCCTGAAAACAGTTTTATTTTCCCCGACTTCAATGTAATTTCTGTCTGGCTTTCTTCTGAATAATTCAAAACATTAAAAGATGTCCCAACTACCTCAATGTTAATTTTATTCATTTTGAGAATAAATGGTAGGTTTTCTTTTTTTTGAACATCGAAAAATGCTTCTCCTGATAATTCAACTTCCCTGTAATCGCCAAAAACAAGCGGGTATTTTAAGGTCGTGGAAGAATTTAACCAAACCTGGGACCCGTCGGGAAGGGTAAATTTCGATTGCATGCCTGTCGAAGTTTTAACCTCGTTCCAAACAGTAGCCACCTGTGTTGAATCGCTCTTTTTGCCAATTGAGCTAAAGGTTAAATAACCTGAATATATAATTAGTGGTAATAAAAGAATTGCCGCAATTTTATATAAAATTGCTGTAATCTTTATTTTTTTGGATTTACTGATTCGGGACTCAACTTTTTTTAATGCAACATCGGCATTGAACTGTTTCATTAAGGTTAAAATTTTTCCTGCTTCCCAAGCCATTTTAAATGCCTGGAAATCTTTCAGGCTCTTTTCGGAAGAATTTTTCCAATTTTCAATAATTACCCGGTCTGCTTCTCCAATTTCATTGGAAAAATAACCGGGTAATAAATCTTCGACCTGCGATGGCCTTTCTGTACTCATATTAACCAAACTAAAAATCTATGAATAAATTCGGATTTATATATATGACGACCAGATGTGTCAAAACACATATACATCGATAAAATTATTTTAAGAGGAGCGCAATTAGAAATAAAGGTAAAATATCTTTTAATTCCTCCCTCAGTATTTTTAAGGCATTACTAATTTGAAGTTCAACAGTCCTTTTTGAAATATTCAGATCTTCAGCAATCTCTGCATTCTTTAACCCGCTAAAGCGGCTTAATTCAAATATTTCCCTGCACCTTGGCGTTAATTTCTCCATCGCCGAACTTAATATTTCATTTAATTCAGATTCAATATACATATTGAATTGTGAAGACTCCAAAGATGAACTTTCTGTAATATGATCCAGGTAATTCTCCCTAACTTTATTATGTTTATGATAGTCAAGGCATTTATTTTTAACAGAAGTAAATAAATATGATTTTAATGAAGTATTTATTTCGAGTTCTTTACTTTTCAGCCACAAGTTTACAAAAAAGCCTTGCACAATATCTTCTGCAACCTGAGGAGAAACACCATAATTCATTGAATAGGCACAAAGCCCTGAATAATAATACTTAAACACAAAGTCGAAAACAACCTTGTCCTGTTTTTTTAAGCCTGATATGATAAATTTTTCTTCCAGAAAAAATCAGATTTTTAACTAACAAATATATGTATTTAGATCCAATAGTACTTTTATTCTGAAAGTGCTTTAAAAAATATTTCTTACTTATATTGAATATATGTTACATATACATTTATTGCAACTACCTTCTGTACAGGCATTTCCATTATTGGAAATTTTCTATTAAAAACAACAATCCGCTTATTTTACCGGATATGCCCCAACAAAATTTCCATTTCCATTAGACAATCCTATCAGTTTTTTAACTTTCTCAGGCAATTGTGTCGCAGCTCTATTTCCTTCAAAATCTTTCACTACTACAAAATTTTTCAAAATTGTACTTTTAAATAGTGGCATATGATTTTCTGTATAAAAAAGGCTATTTGCATTGTCGCCACTTACATCCTTAAGTTTGTCAAGTGAATTAACTTCAATCTGGCATTGTTCATTCTGAAAAGGGCTCCAGAAAGCTAATGTATTATAATTACTTTCAGTACTTTGAATAAAAACATTGTGGTCAAATTGTTTCAATGGCGATTCATTCAGTCGTTCGCATAATACTGCTGGTTGCCAAACGAGTAAAAGCGGATTTTCCATATTTTCATCACCGACAAGCAGGTTATTTACAAAAACATGCCCGAAACGTTCATCCACATCAGGGCCGGTGGAAGGGTGCCATCCAAAATGGTCGCCTTGTGCACTGCGGGTATCGCGGGCAATACAAACCATGCTGTTCACAAACGTATTCTGGTAAATTTCAACATTCGAGCTGTTTAGAGCAAGCAAACCGTGGTCGCAGTTAACAAAAACATTTCCAGCACAAACAGCACCTTTTGATATTTCAAAAAAGAACCCGTTCTGGCTGGGCCATACCCTGTTTGTTGCAACCGGGTCAATTCCACCTACGTTTTCAATCCAGTTATTGATAAAACGCCCGTCAACATTGCCTACATCGTACCAGATACCGTTGGAATTGGGCATATTGGTTACCAGGTTATCGCGGCATGTACATCGGTAATTCTGGTTAAAAATTTTAACTCCTGCAGGGTAGCATCCCGTAATATTCTCAATGTTATTTTTCTCAATGATATTTTTTTCAAGCAATACATCGGCTGAGCCTACCACGTAAATACCTTCGCGGCTGGTATTGCTCACTTTGCAACTCCGCATTACCGTGTTGTCACCCATAAGGAATGCTGCCTGACGTGAACAGTAAGAAATATCACAGTTTTCAATAACAGTACCACGCACTTCCTTACCGATTTCCGATTCATCTTTTTTTCCAACCGGATCGACACATTCCACAATAATAGTTGTATCGGAATACTGGGTAAAATCAATTCCCCTAATTACCGGACCGATACCATCGTTCGATTTCCCGTTTACATCGTAATAAACCCGGTGGATGGCGCCACTGAAAGCAGTAATTTCAATCAGTTTGCTTTCGGGATTAATGGCTAAATAAACCTCATTTTTATCGTAATCAATATAGAAAGTATTATCATTTAGTTCACCGGTATTTGCTGCCGACTGAAGGAACCTGCCATCAACAAAAACCATGTCATCGTTAAATCGATGAAGAGGTGTAAATTGTTCTTCCCGTTCACGTCTCCACCAGTCTTCCGGATCGGCAGGAAACAAATAGTCCCATTTTGTTTTCCAAAGGGTTTCACCAACTTTTTCCCAGTTATCTGCAATAAAAGTTCCTTTCAAAACAGGCTGTTCATCTTTGTAGGGCTGAAATGTTAAACCCTGGTTAAACACCAGTTCTCCGGTTCTGTACACACCATTACGAAGTATTATTGCATCGCCCGTCATACACTTTTTAACAACTGCCTTAAGAGTAGTCGGATTTGATATTTCCTCACCAGAAACATCCGGATTTCCATCCGGAGCCACATAATAAATTTTCCCGGAAACATCTGGAAGTTCATAGGTTTTATGAATCGGCCCGTGAGGGCCACCCGAAGGCTGAGCCAATAAGAAGTTCGAACCAAAAACCAACAATAAAACTAAAATTAAGTTAACTGATCCGGGAATACCTGAAAGCCTGAAGAATAAATTCATAATGGTTTAGTTTAGCATATTTACATCGCATAAAAATATAAAAAGGTCAATAAAAAACTTTATACAAAATTAAATATCAATAATTAATTAAAAAGATATTGTACTAATAAACATCAATTTTCATTCATTGGAAACAATCCAACATATAAAATATTATCAATAAGCTTCATTTTTAGGATATTATCATTTATTTTTATATATATCAGAAGTCATTTCAAATTCGAAACATGAAAAAACTGGCCTGTTTGGTAATAATGATTTTAATTACTGTGCAACCTAAAGCACAGATTCAGGAAAAAGATTTGATTTCCAATATTGAAAAAGGTAATTTTCAGGAGCCGGATTCTAAAACTCTGTATAACTTAAATGTATTTGAATCGGATGAGTTGTTAAATATTACATTACGGTTCGATATTACGTCATTTATAAAAAATAAAAACAAAGACAAATATCAGGATGCAATCCTTCAAATACATTACTCCTCAGAAAAAACCGTTACCAAAGTTATAGAGTTGAAACCACGGGGAAATTTCAGGAAAGACAAATGTTTCTTCCCGCCCGTACGCATAAAATTTGAATCCGATACCCCTGATGAAACAGGGCTGGCAGGGAAAATCAAGCTGGTAACCCATTGTTCAACCAATAAAAAATACGAAGCTTTTCTGCTAAAAGAATACCTGATTTATAAAATGTACAGCCTTTTTACCGATTACAGTTTTAAAGTTAGGCTACTGGATATTTCATATATAGATACCGGAAAAAAGAAAACAAATTACCGGCAATTCGGATTTATAGTTGAACCCCTGGAAATACTTACTGAACGGACTGAAACAACTGAGGTTGATCCTTCAACAATTTACAAGGATAAAGTTGACAGCGATTTTGCCGACCTGGTTGCTCTTTTCGAATATATGATCGGGCATACCGATTGGAGAATTGAAGGTGGCCATAACCTCAAATATATTAAAACCACAAAAGTATATTCGCCATATGCCATACCAGTACCCTATGATTTTGATTTTTCAGGATTTGTCGGGGCTCCCTATTCATACCCACAGGTGTGGACGAGCCTTGATAATGTCTGGGACAGGGAATATCTGGGATACTGCAGGAGTAATGATAAAATCTATTTAAAGACCATACAACGGTTTATTGATAAAAAGGAGGAAATCCTGGATTTGATAAAATCGTTTGACTACCTGTCAGCTAAAGAAAAAGAAAAGGCTCTGTCATATCTTGATGAATTCTTTGCACAAATTAATAATCCTGAAGAGTTTATCTACACATTAAAAAACGAATGTCGTGACGATTTCTAAAACTCCTTTTAAAAAAAAAGACCTGACTTAATAGCCAGTCTTTTAATCTAGCTAACTAAATATCAAGGTTGAAAATATTGAATAATAATTATTCGTATACTAATTTTTAAAAATTGTATTTTACCATTCTTCCTTTAACTCAAGGTCTCTCATCTGATATTTTACTGAAGTCAGTTCTACCGATTCCTGATATAGTTTATTAAAGTCGGGCAAAACAAGGCTGCTTCCTTTTTTCAGGAAAACCGGAATCTGATAAGGCTGTGCTTCCACTTCAATATATTGCCCGCCTTTAAATTCCTGATTACTCCATAAATCTATCCATGTTTCTCCGGCAGGCAGGTATACCTGTTGGTTGGTTTTTCCTTCCTGCCAAATAACCGATACCAGTAAATCATTACCAAATTTATAGGTTTCCCAGTTTTCCCAGCTTTGGTTTTGTTTCGGATATTCAAGGAAAAGCGGACGAATGACAGGCATACCTGTTTCACATGCAATATCGCCCATTTCAGAAGCATAACCTTTCAGACTCATCCTAAGTTTTGCATAAAACCTCCATATTGCCAACAGTTCATGGTCAAACGAAGGTTCATAATTCATACCCCAAAAACCCAAATTATTTGTTGGTCCGACTTCCATAATCGGTGAAAAGCATGAAAAACCAATCCACCGTTTTGTTGTTTCGCGTTGAATATTTTTTGGATACCCTCCTGTGTCAGAGGTCCAGAAAGGGTAACCCATAACGGCACATCTTTGAGCACCAATTAAAACCGAACGCAATCCTTCCGGTGGATTTCCGGTATCGCCTGCCCACATGGCACCATAGCGTGAACTTCCGGTATATATTGCCCTTGGGAACAAAATAAAATTGTCTCCATGAACCGGTTTTACAGCATCGTATGTTGCTTTAATATACTGATGCGTATAATCGTTAAAGTTTTCGCGATAACTTATTCCAGATGAAGTTATTAAATGAAGAGAATCACATAGAATTTCGCCATCGGCCCTGTCAAGTTTAAATCCTTTGACTCCCTTTTTAGCTATTTTGGCAATATATTTTCCCCACCATTCACAAGCCTCCGGATTCGAAAAATCCATTAAAACCTGATTAAAATCCAGGCCTCTTGTACTGGTTTTTAAAGTATAGCCTTTTTCAACAGCTTCTTTTGTCATATCACCCATTATCCATGGCGCAATCCATAACATAAGCTCTATATCCTGTTTATTTAGCCAGGAAATCATTTTTTCAAACTGAGGGAGCCGTTCAGGATCCACTTCAAAATCATCATATCCCCTGGATCCCAGTGCCCATGGCCTGTCAATCCAATATGCTGTGCAGGGTATATCATATGCACGCATCATTAACACATCCTCAACAATATCAGAGTTATATAGAGCATTTACTTTTGAGTCATCAAAATAAGTTTCTTTATTGAAATGGTCGTCACGCCAGCGCCAGGGGCCAAAAGCCCAATCGGGTGGATTAAAAGACGGGCCAACTTCAAGTGAATGCCTTTTAACTATTCCAGCGGGACCTTCGTCAGTCATCAGTGAAAAATTAAATTCCGGTCCTTCGAAAGAAATTTGAACCACTTCAGGGTTTTCTTTACAAAAATCGATTACTCCGGGCCAGGTTCCATGCACAAAAAAACCATAGTTGCCTGAGGATATATAAAAAGGGCAATAAGCTGAAACAGTTGGCTTTAATATCACTTCAACCCTTTCACCTCTGAGGTTCAAAGCGCTAGTAATACCTTCTTTCCACGATTCCTGTTGCCCTCCATCAACTACGCGCTCAAAAACACCCGTAAAATATTCATCTTCAGTAGCCTTTACATTCAAAAACCACTGTGAGGGTTGGACTTCTGTAGATTCCAATTTTAAGGTAATATCTTTATCCTTGTCTTTGTTTACGACCTGCATGATGACCTTTTGCCCATTATTGTCCCATTTATATATTGTGCTTGTTTTGGAATCGGAAACAATTTCCGGTTGTCCTTTTAGCCAGATTGTTTCCCCTTCCATTTCATAACCAACAGCCCCAGCTTCGGAACCTGCAGAAATAGTAATTGCATCACCAAAAGAATTGTTAAAACTTAACATGGCAAAAGAATCTTCTCCTGAATTCAAAACAGTTGCCGGGTACTTTGATGTGCAGCTTATTATACCGAAAAGTAAAACCATGATTATTACTATCGGAATTCTGTACATGACGTTTAAATATTTTTTTGATCTCATTTTAACTCAATTTATTTTGTTTATAATATTTTACCTCTTTATTGTAATGGATTCAGACCTTCCCATTTCACATTCCATGTTCCATCTTTCGGGAAACCCGGCAATTCAGTTTCACAACCTTCATAACCCGCACACATCATGGCAACTGCTGATAACAAAGCTCCGTTTCCGGGAAGGTATAACCTGAGCCTTTCATCCTGATAGTTATGCCCATTGGGAAGATAAGTATTTGTTTCTATATCCATAAACAGGGCATCAACTGCTTTTTCAGGCATTCCTAACCTGGTAGCTGTCATCGCAACCATAGGAAAGTCCCAGCCCCAGGTATCTTCCCAATGCCAGTTTTCCCAAATAAAATTAAATGTTTGCCTCATTATTTCAGGGTCAACCAAAGGAGTAAGAGGCATCATTCCATATGCTCCAAGAACGGAGGGATGATCGCTCATATATCGTTCATTTTTATAGGAATCAGGAGCACTTTCTGCAGCCAGATATAAACCATCTTTTTGAGCCAAAAGAGGAAGACCTTTTAAAACTGAATCCCACTCAGGTTTACGTTCCATATTTAAACTTTCACGCCATTCCTGTGCAGTTTTTAATCCCATGTACCAATAAGTTAGTTCAAGAGGAGGATTTATTGTAGTCGCAAACGGTAATCGTTCCTGTGCCGGAATCAGTAATGGACCCAATATATACCTCTCATTTAAAGAATCGTAATGAGTATAGGATGCCATAAAATCAGCTGTTTCAAAAACAATATCGGAATATTTCCGCAACAGTTCTTCATCCTGACCAATCCGATAGCATTGTTCAGCCATATAAATAATATGGGGTTGTTGCCAGATCAAAAATGATCCTACACTCGAAGGGCTGTCTACACCTGAAGGACTTGTCATTTTAGGCCAGCGCAAGCCTTCGAATCCCTGACGTTCAGCTCTTTCCTGTGCTTTTTCTGCAATATCAATATAATAATTCAAACTTTTTTTAAGCAAATCAGTCCTGTTCCATAGGGTAAAATGAACTCCGTGCCACCAAAACATTTCGAGATGAAATTTTCCATACCAACTGTTATAAGTCAGCCCTGTTTCCTGAGGTGGGTAATTTCCTGCACAATTAACTTTTGTAAGGTATTGCGAAAGAACAACTCTTCTCTCCAATTCCAAAGCGCGCGAATCAGTACTTCCTGAAAAATCGACAGCACCCCCGCTTAGCCAGAATTTTTTCCATTCTGTTTTGCTGTTTTCTGCGGTTTCCTTAAACGACGGTATATCAGTATTGGTTTTATCAGGTGAAAAACCGCAACTGAATGAAAATTGTGATTGCCCTTTTTCAGGTTCCAGGTAATAATAATGTTTCTCCTTTTCATAAATTTTAGCCTGGTTATCCCAGCAAAGGTTCACATTATATGTGGAATTATCGATTTGACGACTGATAATTACAGAATTGGAACCTGTTTTCAATTCTGAGCTATGATTATATGGTTCAGCCCAGTTACAACCTGAATCGGAATGCCCACCGGTTGGATATGGAAAATGCAATTTAACTTTTAGCCGGCCATCCTTAATCAGCTGAGATTTGATTAGAGAAGAAATCAAATCCAATTCCTGATGAGAAAAAGTTGTTACCTCAACCGGCACACCATCTATTTTAAATGTGCTGTGAATTTCGCCTGTCCATGGATCAAGTGTTTGACTGACAGAAGTTATTTCCTCTGCTTTAACCGGTGAACCATCAGAATGGAAAAAATCCATTCCTACAACTCCAAGGTGTAACCTATGTGGATTCTGACGGAAATAATTAACTGCATTCCTGTTTCGTTCGGGAAATTGTTTCTGAACTGCATACGGAACCTTCCTTCCATAAAATTCAAAATATTCAAGCGTTTCATCATAAGAATAATCAGCAGTATCTGGGAATGAGTGCCAGCCCCACTCTGATTGAGTACCCAAAGGAATACCTTGTTCAAAAAGTGCCGGAAAAGATTGTAATCCGGTAAAATCAACTGTAAAGGCAAAACGGCCGTTTCCTACGCTTAGCGATGACAAGCTATCAATTTTATTAACTTCGACAATATGTCTTTTAACAAGTTTTTTGCGATTAATTGAATTTCCGCAGCCTATTAAAAAAAATGCAAAAAAAGCACTGATTAATATGAATTTATTGTTTTTAATAATATGTATCATTAATATCAATGGATTAATTCGTTCCTCTAAAAGCCGAAATAATTGGAATATCCGTCTGAATCCATTTTTTGGATACGATTTCCGGATTTCCGTCACCGTCAAAATCGGCGACACCTGAGCCACCATTTCTCCATTCTTTATCAGGCAATTCAGTATCTATATAAAAATGAGTCCAGGTTGGTTTTTGAAAATTGTCAGAGCAATCGAACAAAATAATACTCAAAAAAATAAGGAGGATCAGTTTAAATTTCATGGTTGATAAAGATTTACTACAAAATATAAAAATATTCTACTAAAATCACATGTAAAAACAAAAAATCCTGCCTTGAATTAACCTGGCAGGACTTCGGGTCTTAAACTGATCCATTCACAAACAAATTGATGCGTCTTTATTTTTTGGTTCTGTGTTTCTTAAAAATTATCAATTTTATTGTACAAGTGTATGATTTTATGAACAATAAGGCAAATAATACAACTCCTTTTAATCAACAGTTAAGAAATTGTTTTGGAAAGATTATTGTTAATAACCCACCAATCAATGAGTATATTTGATGTGTTTCGATTTTAATTAAAATAAAAGAATTTGTAATTTTAATTGTTACAATCAGACATAATAAGTGTTATAACAATGAAATCACAATTAAAATACATATTTGGGTTGTTCCTGATGTTTCATATAATGGTTTTTGTACCGTTGGATTCATCAGCTCAGGAAAAAACTGAATTAGACAGAAAAGTTGAAAGATTTCTTGAAAATCATAAATACCGCTGGCATGATATGAATATCCCAACAAAAGACGGGCAAATCCTTTATGATATTATAATTCAGAATAATTATAAAAATGCTATCGAAATAGGGACTTCAACCGGGCATTCGGCAATCTGGATTGCATGGGCTTTAAGCAAAACCGGTGGAAAACTTATTACAATTGAATTAAATGAAACCCGGTACAGGAAAGCCCAGGAAAATTTTAAGGAAGCCGGATTAGAAGACTATATTGAATCCAGGTTGGGAGATGCTCATAGTTTAGTCCCAAAACTGGATGGCCCTATCGATTTCGTTTTCTGTGATGCAGATAAAGACTGGTACAAAAACTATTTCAAGGAAATAAGGAAAAAACTTGCACTCAACGGATGTTTTGTTGCACACAATATTAAAGGAAATACTTACCGGGTTGAAACAAAAAAATTCATCGATTATATACAAAAACAATCGGATTTTAAAACACGGCTTGAAGTATCGGGAGACACTGGTATGTCGATCAGCTATAAAATAAAATAATTCTGTCCCTTTTTAATTGCCTTACATTTTATCCAATATACAGAGCTTATACTGCAGGTAATTATGATTCTTTGCTTTAGTCATCCAGCTTTAAAGGTTTATAATCTTTATATAAATTGAACGGTGTATTTTCCTCTTCTTTCCTGAATTCAGACCAGGCATTTTCAAAATTTGTATGTTTTACAATTTCCGAAGTTTTAGTTAAGAAACAGCATAAATTTTTAAAATATACAATTTCAGGAATTTTCATTTCAAGTTAAAGAAAGCTAATTTTAGAGAAATTTAATTCATTCAGCATGAAAATATTAGTTTTAGGTGCCGGATTGGTGGGAAGTGTTATGGCCATCGACCTTAAAAAAAATTTTGATGTTACAAGTGCCGACATTGATATAGTTGCTTTAGAAAAACTGGAACGGTTGCACAATATTCATACAGTTTGTACAAATTTAGCGGAACAAGGCAACATTAAAGACCTTGTTTCGGATTACGACCTTGTTATCGGAGCTGTCCCTGGCTTCATGGGATATAAAACCTTGGAAGCAGTTATTAAAGCCGGCAAAAACATCGTGGATATTTCATTCATGCCTGAAGATTTCCTCAAGCTGGACGGGTTGGCAAAAAAGAACAATGTAACAGCAATAGTCGATTGTGGTGTTGCTCCGGGAATGGGAAATATTATCCTGGGGCACCACAACAAAGAAATGGCAGTTGAAAATTATGAATGTTATGTGGGTGGATTGCCTTTTAAAAGGGAATGGCCTTATGAATACAAGGCAGTTTTTTCACCTATCGATGTTATTGAGGAATACATAAGACCAGCCAGGTATGTCCAGAATTATGAAATTGTTGTAAAAGATGCTTTATCCGAACCTGAATTAATGGAATTTGAACAGGTTGGGACCCTGGAAGCTTGGAATTCTGATGGATTGCGTTCACTAATTAAAACAATGAATATTCCTAACATGATTGAAAAAACACTCAGATACCCTGGGTGCATCGAATATCTGAAAGTATTGCGTGAATCAGGATTCTTTTCATATGAAGAGATTGAAATAAACGGAAATAAAATCAGGCCTGTTGATGTTACTTCAAAACTTTTATTCCCTAAATGGAAATTGCAGGAAGGAGAAGAAGATTTTACAATTATGCGGATTATCATTAAGGGTAAAGAAAACGGAGTAAATAAAAGCTTTATCTATGATTTGTTTGACCGCTATGACAATGAAACCAAAACAATCGCGATGGCAAGGACTACCGGATATACATGTACAGCTGTAGCAAATTTACTTCTTGAAGGGAAATGGACAAGAAAAGGCGTTTTACCACCTGAATTTGTTGGTGAAAGTAAAGGAAACCTGACATATATTCTCCGATATCTTGCTGAAAGAGATGTCAACTATAAAATCACAAAATTATAATTGGTATTCAAAAATATCTATTTCACCAAATAAATCTTTAATAAAAAATCTGTTTAACGTAAAAAAAATGTTAATAAAATACCGGGGTGTATTTTATTAATGTTAAAAACCTTTTGCTATATTAAAAAACCTAAGCACAAACAACTGTTTTAATGCATTTTATATTTGCCTGATTTTATTAACAATTGTTAATAACTCTGGTTGATTTAAAGTGCATTTAAAATTCAGGAAAATCTTGGTTTATAATAAATTATTATTGAAATTTGATTCATCAGGTGAGCGATAAAAGGCCGCACCGGAAATGAGGAGAAGGAAATGATAACTTAGCTGATATCAAATCCTGATCGAACGAATCTTCGGATTCGCTCATGAAAGGAGCCGAAGTTCGGGAAGGCTGTCTGGAGTCAAAGCCCGGTCAATCACAGGAAAGTAAAATCAGACGTTCTTTTTAAGATTGAGTCACCCGGCAGGAAACAGGAAGAAGTTTCGGCTTCAAAAGTTGAACTGCTAAACAGGAAAGGGGAAACCCGGAACTGTTTTATTTCAGGAAGAACCAATCGCAAGAAAGGGGAAATCCACATGAAACGGGAAAGACACTTCGTCCGCGAAGATATCCGGTATATCAAACGGACAACAGGAAAGTTTTACTGTAAAAAGTAAAACCGGAAAGTCAGGGCTGAAATACATTGAAAAATGGAAAACAGCCGGTCACAATAACCGTAACCTGGCACGATAGGAAATTTCGGTTTCCTTTAGTGAATGGGGGCTATTCTCAAAAGATAGTCCCCATTTGTGTTTTTAATAATACTATTTTAAAAATATCCATATTAATCCTATTCCAATAATCAGATTTTATTTATTTTGTTTCATTTAATTTTCTGTAAGAAATGAACGAAGACAAACAAATAATTTTCTCAATGTATAAGGTGAGCAAGTATTTTGAGCCCAACCGGCCGGTAATAAAAGATATCTCACTTTCGTTTTTTCTTGGTGCCAAAATTGGTATTATCGGATTAAATGGATCAGGTAAATCAACGCTGTTAAAAATAATTGCTGGCCTTGAAAAAAACTTTCAGGGTGAATTGGTTTTTTCACCCGGTTATACAGTTGGGCTATTATCCCAGGAACCAGAATTGGACAAAACTAAATCTGTTAAAGAAATAATTGAGGAAGGTGTTCAGGAAACCGTTGATGTTTTAAAAGCTTACGAAGATATAAACAACCGTTTTATGGATCCGGAAATCCTGGAAAATCCTGATAAAATGGATAAACTGATTGATGAACAGGCAAGGCTACAGGAAACAATTGACAGATTGGATGCCTGGAATTTGGACAGTAAACTGGAACGTGCGATGGATGCCTTGCGCTGCCCTCCCGGAGGTCAGAAAACCGATACTTTATCTGGAGGAGAAAAACGAAGGGTTGCACTCTGCAGGCTCCTTCTGAAAGAGCCTGATATTCTTTTGCTCGATGAACCTACCAATCACCTTGATGCAGAATCGATTGAATGGCTTGAAATTCATTTACAACAATATAAAGGAACTGTTATTTGTATCACCCACGACCGTTATTTCCTTGACAACATTGCTGGTTGGATTCTGGAACTTGACAGGGGTGAAGGTATTCCCTGGAGAGGAAATTACAGTTCCTGGCTTGAACAAAAATCAAAAAGGCTTACATCGGAGCAAAAACAAAATGAAAAACGGCGCCGCACCCTTGAACATGAGCTTGAATGGGTCAGGATGGCGCCAAAAGCACGTCATGCAAAATCTAAAGCCCGTCTTTCAGCTTATGACAAACTTTTAAATGAAGATGTAAAACAAAAGGAGGAAAAACTTGAAATTTTTATACCAAATGGCCCAAGACTGGGTGAAAAAGTAATTAATGCATCAAATGTAGCCATGGCATATGGCGATAAATTATTGTTTGACAACCTTGATTTTGTGCTTCCCCCAAACGGTATCATCGGTGTAATTGGCCCCAATGGTGCAGGAAAAACAACATTATTCCGGTTGATTCTTGGAATTGAAAATGCTGTGAAAGGTACATTTGAAATTGGGGAGACAGTTAAAATAGCTTATGTCGATCAGGACCATAAAGACATTGATCCGGGGAAATCGGTTTTTGAAGTAATTTCCGGAGGCAGTGAATTCATCCAGTTGGGAGGAAGGCAAATGAATGCCAGAGCATATGTTGCACGCTTTAATTTTTCAGGAAACGACCAATCAAAAAAATGCGGCAATCTTTCAGGAGGAGAAAGGAACAGGTTGCATCTGGCTATGGCATTAAAAGAAGAAGGCAATGTAATTTTGCTTGATGAGCCAACCAACGATATTGACGTAAATACTTTACGGGCTCTAGAAGAGGGACTGGAAAATTTTGCAGGCTGCGCAGTTGTAATTTCACACGACCGTTGGTTCCTCAACCGCATTGCTACCCATATCCTGGCATTTGAAGGAGACTCCAAGGTATTTTATTTTGAAGGTTCTTATTCAGAATACGAAGAAAATAAAAAGAAAAGGTTGGGAGATATTGGCCCCAAAAGAATTAAATACAGAAAATTGATGGAATAAATTCAACAACCCCTTAAAACCATGGTATGAATTTTGCTAAACCTCCTTGCTTTAAATAAAATTTATTTTTTGCCAAATTAAAATATTTAATGACTCTTATTATTCCTTAATTTATACATTTACCACAAACCAACGAAAACTAAAAACATGAAAACTTTAATCGCCTTTATTTGTATATTTTTTTCAGTTTATACATTTGGCCAGAACGACACTACCATATTTATTGGAATAAATGGTAAACTAGTCAATGAATCCGCTGCAAGAAGGAAACAGGTGGCAGAAATTAAATCGAAGAAAAAAATGATCCTTACTACTTATAATTTAGGTAATACAGGATGGGAAGAAACAAAAAAGGAGATTTTTAAGGAAACAGAAGCCAATACTTACCAGATAACTTCAGGTGGTTTAAAAATGAATACTATTACACGTAACTATGTAAAACTGGATGAGGACTTATATAAATTTACTGAAATATCAGAAAATAAAATTATAAGGACAGGATTTACTATAACAATTATCCCAATTATATTGCAGGGTGAAGTTATAGATTTCTACCAAAACGGAAATAAACAATCGGTCTCGGAATATGAAAATAATGAACTGGTTTCTAATAAAAACTGGCTTGAAGATGGCCAGGAATATTACGAAAATATTTTTTATTCGGTTGATAATGCCCCTTTTTATATTCCTGGAAATAACAGGCTCCATGAACATATTTTAAAAATACTCAAAGAAAATGAAGTTGATTTTTCCACAATAACAGGAAATATGGTTGTTGGCTTTGTGGTTTTCAGCAATGGAACCATTGGGGGATTCAGGATTGTAAAAGGCATCCAGGCAAATATAAACCAACTTGTAATTTCAGCATTATCATCACTTAATGGCGAGTGGCAACCTGCCAGATTAAACAATGAAACTGTGCGTTATTTCCAGTTATTTCCTGTAAATTTCCTGCATAATTCAACCCGGTACGATAATCTGGAAATGGAAGGTGGCGTACTTCAATGGAATTCCAATTAATTTATTAGGTCTGTTTTTATATTCACCGTAATATTTTTCATAAAAAAAACTATCATTTTCACTATTTGAATAATATTTTTAAAACACGTTTTTTTTAATAAAAGAAATTACTATTATTGGAACATCATTTACAAGAAATATTTTGATGAACAAAACTCTTTTGTCATGAATAAACCTAGGGTTATTAAAGATTTTGAGAAGCTTGATAAAGAAATTCAGGAACAGATAAAATTAAATTATCCATATGGATTCAGTGAGAATCTGATCACGTTTTATAACAAGGACGGAAAGCTGGTTAGTGCCCTGCCGTTTGAAACAGATGAAAAATATTACCTTGTAAGGATGACCGTTACTGAAGCCGAGCAAATTATAGATGACGACGACGATTACGATGATGAAGGAATGTTAAAGGATGATGTTAAAGAGGAATATGAAGGCAAGTACGAAGATATGAGTACCGATGATTATGAAGATAAATATTACGATGACCCGGAAGAATAAATAACTTCATTTCCAGCAACTTACTATTCATTCATTTACAAAAAAACCTTCAAAAACAATACTTTTTTTTACATTTTAGTTAATTTTATCTAAACTCTTTCTAAATTAATTTGTTTATCTCATAATTCATTTTATATTTGAAACCGTTAAAATTGGCATAATAATGAAATTAACTATTTCACATCAATACAAATTATCAGGTAAAATCTCAAATTCTACCTGGTTTGTTATGCCATCTATGCCGATGTCTATGCAATAGCCTTCTTTCAGTGCAGGTTTAGCATTGTTTGAAGGCACCTCCGTTTTTAAATCATTTTTTTAATCATTTTTTAATTTATTATGTCGGATTGTATTGTTCGGTTTGGCGGGAATAGTTGTATAAATACTCCATCTCTTGGAAATTTTTCAAATTATCTGAAAGGACAAAAAGGGCGTGTATTTATTGTAGTATCATCAATACCTGAGATTGCAGGATTAATTTCAGAAAACATCAGAAATATCTTTAATATTTACAGTGATTTATCAATTACTGAAAAAGAGTTTACAGAAATATTTCTGAAAATTACAGGTAAAGAATCAACTTCTGAATTCAGGGAACTTGCTGAAAATATTTCCAGATTATTCCAGGGGATTTCGATGATTGGTGACTACTCCCCTGCCCTCAAAGATCAGCTTTTGAGTTATGGGGAAAAGTTGTCGGCTTTAATTCTGGCTGAGCTGCTTAAAGAAATGGGATTAAAATCAAAAATTCTGTTGCCTGAACAATATAATTTTAAAGTTACTGCAGATTATGGAAGTGCATCCTATTTAATGTTTGACACTGATTTACTCAAAATATCCGAACCGGGATATTATTACATTATTCCAGGCTCATATGGGATAACACCTGAAGGTAAAATTGCACGTGCAGGAAATTCTGCAGCAGATTATACTGCAGCAACCCTGGCAAAAACCTTAAAAGTAAAAGAACTTACAATCTGGGGCCTGGAAAAAGACTTTTACAGTGCAGACCCAAAGCTGGTTGAATTACCGGGAAAAATAAAGAGGTTAACATATTCTGAAGCCAGTGAACTGGCATATTTCGATCATTATTCAATACATCCGCGAACTGTTGAGCCTTTAGAATCGGAACATATTCCGATCAAAATAATTAATACAGGAACATTTCAGACTGAAACACTGATTAATACCGAAACATTCATTTCAGATGAAATAATAAAAGCAGTGGCATATTCAGATGATATTTCCATCCTGAAACTGAATGGGCCGGGAGTTGGCCTGAAACCTGGAATCCTGGCAAAAGTAACCACGAGCCTGAATGAAGCAGGTATTAATGTTAAGTCAGTAATCACTTCGCAGATTTCAATCAATATTATTCTAAGCAGTGATGACGGTAAAAAAGCAATTGGAATTATTCAAAACCTTGGATTCACATCGGTCATTGAAACAGAATTAATTGACGAGGTTACATTAATAGGGATTGTGGGACATGGGATGCAGCATAATTATGGCGTTTCAGCCAGGTTATTTTCAGCTGTTGCCGCCAATAAAATAAATATTCTGCTAAGTGGATCAGGTGCTTCCGACCTTGTCAGCTACCTCGTTGTAAATCAAACCGACAGAGATAAATGTGTTCAGAAAATTTATCAGGCTTTTTTCGATACTACAAATAACAATGATTCTTAATAAATCTCTATAGACATATAAAATTTCATAAATATCAATTACTAAAATTAAATTTTAAAAATTATGACACAGAAAAAGTTAAATTTTGAAACTCTTCAGATACATGCAGGCCATGAGCCGGATGGAACAACCAATTCAAGGGCTGTCCCGATTTATCAGACTTCGTCGTACGTTTTTAACAATGCCGACCATGCTGCAAACCTGTTTGCATTAAAAGAATTCGGAAATATTTATACCAGGATAATGAATCCTACGAGCGATGCTTTTGAACAACGTATCGCTGCATTGGAGGGTGGTGCAGCTGCACTTGCCGTTTCATCGGGCCATGCGGCTCAATTCCTTGCTTTTAATACAATACTTGGTATCGGTGACAACTTTGTCAGTTCTCCCTTTCTCTATGGTGGGTCATTCAACCAGTTTAAAGTTTCGTTTAAGAAACTGGGCATAGAAGCCAGGTTTGCAAAAAATCTGACAGTTGATGCCTTTGAAAAGCTAATTGACGAAAACACAAAAGCGATATACCTGGAAACCATTGGAAATCCCGGATTTAACATTCCTGATTTCGAAGCATTCGGAGCACTGGCAAAAAAATATGATATTCCGCTTATTGTTGACAATACTTTTGCAGGTGCAGGATATCTTTTCCGCCCGATTGAATACGGAGCAAATATTGTGGTTGAATCAGCTACAAAATGGATTGGTGGCCACGGAACAAGTATCGGTGGTGTAATAGTAGATGCAGGTACATACAACTGGGGCAACGGAAAATTCCCTGGTTTTACTGAGCCTTCAGATGGATACCATGGATTGAAGTACTGGGATATTTTTAACTTCGAAGGTCCGTTTGGAAATATTGCATTTATTATAAAAGCCAGGGTTGAAGGCCTTCGTGATTTTGGGCCATCGTTAAGCCCGTTTAATTCCTTCCTCCTGCTTCAGGGACTGGAAACATTATCACTCCGTATGGAAAGGCATGTTGAAAATGCTTTGGTCCTTGCAAAATGGCTTCAAAAACATCCAAAAGTTGAAAGTGTAAATTATCCGGGGCTGGAAGGAAATCCGTCATTTGAAAATGCAAAAAAATACCTGCCTAAAGGTGCGGGAGGTGTATTAACATTCGAAGTTAAAGGTGGAAAAGAAAATGCAAAGGAAGTGGTTAATAAACTAAAACTTGTAAGCCATCTGGCAAATGTTGGCGACGCAAAGACATTGATAATTCAACCTTCGGCTACCACGCACCAGCAATTACCTGAAGAAGCCCAGCTTGCAGCAGGTGTAAAACCGGCCGCACTAAGGGTAAGTGTTGGAATAGAGCATATTGACGATATTATTGCCGACTTTGAACAAGCTTTAGGGCAAATTGGTTAATAAATTAAATCCCGGGTAGCGGGCAGGGAAATATAAGTAGGGATTGATAGGTACTGAACGTAGAATCCTGCTATTCGGGATTATATTAAAAACCCAGATTTTTACTTTTGAAATATAAGTTATGCCGATAAATATACAGGATAAAATGCCTGCCATAGAACTCCTGAAAAAAGAAAATATTTTTGTTATTGACGAAACCAGGGCAAGCCATCAGGATATAAGGCCGTTAAAGTTATTAATACTCAATCTGATGCCATTAAAAGTGACTACAGAAACTGATTTATTGCGCTTGTTATCAAATACTCCATTACAGCTCGAAATCGATTTTATGAAAATTAAAGGGCATACACCTAAAAATACTCCTGTTAAGCACATGCAGGAGTTTTACAAAGACAGTGATGTCATCTTTAAAAAGAATTACGATGGGATGATTATAACCGGGGCCCCGGTTGAACAATTGCCTTTTGAAGATGTAACCTACTGGGAAGAAATGAAACAAATAATGGATTGGTCGGAACATCATGTATTTTCCACTCTTTTTATTTGCTGGGCAGCTCAGGCTGGTTTATATCATTTTTATAAAATCCCGAAATACCCGCTTGAAAAGAAAATGTTTGGGGTATTTAAACATACACATTTAAACGGTGGGCTTCCGATTTTCAGGGGTTTCGATGATGAATTTTAT
>JAFGGF010000339.1 GCA_016930735.1 Prolixibacteraceae bacterium | reverse complement strand
TGGGTAACTTCAGCCAGCAAAGATGGCAAAGAAATGTATGCCATGTGTTTTAATTTTAAAAATGGTAGTTTGGTAAAAGAATTTACACTTTTTAAACCGGAAGATCCGGGGAGAATACATAGCACCAATTCGTATGCATCAAGTACTCCTTGTATTGAGAAAGGCTTTTTTTATGCCCATTACGGCACAAATGGTACAGCCTGTATCGATACAAAAAAAATGGAAGTAATCTGGCAGCGAACCGACCTGAAATGTGACCATTTGCAGGGTGCAGCATCTTCACCCATGATTTTCAAGAATATGCTGATCCTTCATATTGAGGGGACAGATGTTCAGTATATAATTGCACTGGACAAAAAAACCGGAGAAACAATCTGGAAAACTGAAAGGCCTGAGGAACTTCACAAAGATGTGGAACCAGTTTACCGAAAAGCTTATGTAACGCCTATTGTTATTCAGGCCGATGGAAAAGATTTATTAATCAGTAATGGCGCACAGGCCTGCATTGCTTATGATGTTTATACAGGAAAGGAGGTTTGGCGCTTTTATTATGGCGAGGATTCAACAGTTGTTATGCCGCTTTTCTGGAATGGGATTGTTTTTATAAATTCCGGATGGGTACTGAGCGAAGGCACGCCTTATTTTTCAAGAATGTATGCAGTCGACCCATCAGGCAAAGGTGATATTACTGAATCGGGCCTGATCTGGTGGACCCAGGAAGATGTTCCTCAGTTATCCACTCCAGTTATTTTTAACAGGAAAATTTACATGGTTGAAGAAAGGGGTATGGCAACCTGCCTTGATGCAGAAAACGGAAGAGTGTTCTGGAAACATAAGCTTGAAGGGAATTATAACTCTTCTCCGGTTTATGCCGCCGGAAATATATATTTTATAAATGTGAAAGGAAAAACAACAATAATAAAGCCCGGTGAAGAATTTGAAATCGTTGCTGAAAATAAAATTAACGGGACAGTTAAGGCTACGCCAGCATTTGTTTCAGGGAAGATGATACTTCGAAGCGACAGCCATTTATATTTGATAAAATAAGAATAATTTCACCTATCGGATTTAGTAAGTGCATACAATGCAAATGATGCCAGCCAGTGTGCACCCGCATATTCTCCTGAATCCATTTTTTCATAACTATAGTTAAAGTGGTCTTCAGCCAGTTTTACCATTTTTCCATTTTCCAGGCTTTTCCCCATCTCAAAAAGGCACCAGGCCCTGCTGAAGTTTAATCCATCGAGGTGAGCCAGTTTACCGTCGCTGCGGTCAGTTACTTCAGCAATTTCAAGGTACTTTTCCGGAGTATCTGTAAAACCGGGCATAAATAAACCGAACCACGATTTAAATTCCGACAATGGTAAAACTTTTTGCATTAATGAAGCTTCCTGCAGGCAGGGAGAAAGAAAATCAAAGCCACCAGGCTCCCATGTTAAAGGGCAGCTGCAATCGTCGATATAATATTTCCGTGCTTTTTCTTTGATTTTTTGTGCCAGTACTGAATCGTATTTTTTTGCATAGTCGTAAGCAAACGACATCCCGAAAGCAGTATTGGTATGTTCTCCAACACGGATAGGGTACTTGAGTTTGTCTAAAAATTCAGAAAATTTCACGGAAATCAAATCAACCAGTGGAAGCAGGTTTTCATGCAATTCTGCAGCAACCGGTTCGTCCCATTCACGAAGAGCCTCATCAAGTTTTAAAAGCCAGGCCCAGCCATAAGTGCGTTCATAATCTTTATTATGCTGATCGTCGAAATAAGCAATCTCTTTCAGGATATTTTCTTTGGTAATATTTTTTTTAATCTTATCCAGAATTTCTTCTTTCATTTCAAAATCAGGGAAACTGGATAACAAAGTAACAAGTGCCCAATGCCCATGGACTGATGAATGCCAGTCGAAACAGCCATAAAATGCCGGATGTAATTCTCTGGGAGGGGCCAGATAACTGTCATCCCCTAAAACCTGCCCCAATTTATTAGGGTATTCCTGGTCGATGCATTCATAGGCAAAATGATAGAGGTATTCAGCTTTCTGTAAACCCAGTGAAAGTTGTTGACTTTTTGCATTTAAAATCAGGCAAAATAAAATTGAAAATATAATACCGCTTGTCTTCATAAATTTTTTTATATGAATTTTGTAAAGTTAATATTGTTTTACAGATTTTATTTTTTGCAGATGATATTATGTTATATGTTGATTGAAAGAAAAATTGAATCAGTTTTTTAATAACTTTAATACAAGATCATTTAATAAGCGAAAAAGTGAAAAAAATATTAATTAAAAGTATTTATTTAACCGTAATAATATTTTCTTTTTCAGGCTGTACTAAAGAGGTAAATCTGGATCCAGCTGTTGAAAAAGGAAAAGTAGAAGAGGCAATTAAAAATTCCATAGGATGGGCTAAAAATAAGGATATAAATTTATTGTACAGCATTATTTTAAACGACAGTACCTACATTGAAGTTGATCCCGACAACAGGATAATTAAGGGTTTTGATGAGTTTAAAATGAATGAGGAATTTTGGATGGATGAAAATTTTAAAGCCATAAAATATGAAATTACTGACCTGAATATTCATTTTTCTGAAGATAAAAAAGTTGCCTGGTTTTTTTGCTTACTTGATGATATAAATGAATGGAAAGGCGAACCGGCAAACTGGGAAAACACCCGATGGACCGGTGTCCTGGAAAAAAAAGACAATAAATGGATAATTAAACAAATGCATTTTTCATTTGCAACTGACTAATAAAAGTAAAACAATCAGGAAAGGTGTTTTTTTATTAAGCGGTTAAAATCGGCAATCCTTATTGGTTTTGCTATATAATCGATACACCCGGCATCCATCGCCATTTTTTCATCGTTTTTTAATGCATAAGCAGTTTGTGCAATTATTTTAAGGTCCGGTTTCGATTTTATTATTTGCCTGGTAGCTTCAAAACCATCCATTCCAGGCATTCTGATATCCATTAAAACCAGGTCGATATCATCTCTTTCGTTACAAATTTTTACTGATTCTTCGCCATTTTTTACCCATAATACTGAAGCTTTTAATATGGCTATATAGTTTTTCAGTAAGATATAATTTGATTCTACATCTTCAACAACAAGGATTGTTTTATCACTGAAATCAATCTTTGTAGTATTTTCATTTTTTTCAAAATGAATTTCACTTTCAACCACTACATTTTTTAACAGAAAATAAAAAGATGTACCTTCTTTTTCTTTAGACTCAACCCATAGATTCCCATCTAGAATTTTTGATATTTCTTTACAAATTGCCAATCCAAGCCCGACTCCGCCATGTTCCCTGGTAAGGGAGTCGTCAACCTGCCTGAATTGTTCAAATATTATATTAATCTTGTCTTCAGGTATTCCTATTCCTGTATCGTTTACACAAAATTCAATATCTCCATCCGTAATTTTATAACTCAGGCTTATTTTCCCTTTGATCGTAAACTTTATTGAATTTTTAACCAGGTTTATTAATACCTGGTTCAGTTTTGTTTTATCGGTATAAAGCAGGGTAGAGGGAGAAGGATTTAAAAATTCTAAATTAAGGTTTGTCTTGTTTGTTTTTTCAATTTCAAATATTGTATATCTCTTCAAAGAATCCAATAAATCCGAAATGCTGAATTCTTCATTAATTACCTTATGTTTTTTGGTCTGGAGCATCGATATTTCAAAAATGTCTTCGATGATATTAAGCAGGTGGTTTCCACTTTCATTGATATGTTTCCCCATTTCTGTAATTTGTTGAATATCGGTCTCTTCAATTATCAATCCGCTAAATCCTATAACTGCATTAAGTGGTGTCCGCAGTTCATGTGACATACTTGCCAGGAAAGCCGATTTGAGCCGGTCGCTTTCCTCTGCCTTTTCTTTGGCTTTTATCAGTTCAAGCTCGGTTTCTTTCTGTGCAGATATATCAACTGCAAGCCCTCTGATTCCTGCTGCTTCTCCATTTTCAAAAATAATATTTGCCGATGTCCTTATCCAGACCAGTTTACCGCTTTTTGTTTTGATCCTGAATTCATTTGGAGCAACCTTGTTTTTATATAAAAGATTTTTAAATTTTTCCCGGG
>JAFGGF010000338.1 GCA_016930735.1 Prolixibacteraceae bacterium | reverse complement strand
GGGGAACTGGATATTTGAGTAGCATAGAAAAATTTCATTTTTCCTTTCTTTTGAACCTATGGATTTTCAATCCATAGTGGTTTAGTTAATTATTTATTTTTCCTTATTTATTTTTTCAAGGAAAAGGTTTGCAATTTTAAAGATCGGTATTGAGTTTGAATCATCGGTGACATTAGTCAAGATAGTAATAACAAAATTCTGTTCCGGATAAATCAGAAGGCCTGCGCCTCCGCCAACCTCGCTTCCCCGGCTTCCATAAATTTTATAACCGGTATTGTTGTCTACAATAAACCATCCGTTGGCCCAGTTTGAAGGTTCACCTGGAAATTCATCAACCCTGAATGTTTTTATTTTAATTGTGTCTGAAATATAATCAGAATACAAAAAAGCATTGCCTAATTTAATAAGGTCGTCAACTGTTGAAAGGTAACCACGGGAAGGCAATTTATAGCTTAAATCTTTGGTTGAAGCATTAATTACCTGGGAAACATAATTGTGGTCGAAAAAATCGGGGCGGTTTTTTATTGTAATAAACGGATTATCGGGTACGGTGTTTGTTAATCCAAGAGTATCCAAAACCACTTTATTCACTACCTCTGCAAATTTTTTATTTTCTGCTTTCTGAATAACTGCTCCAAGAAGATTATAATTAAATATGGAAGGCAACTGGTATAATCCCGGCTCAAAAAGCAAAGTATCATTTTCAAATAATATAAGGCCGGTTTCAATTGAATTTCCATAGGCCGACCATTTAATTTCATTCATATTTTCCGGCCGGATTCCTGAACTCTGGTTTGCCAGGTATTTTAACGGTAGGTCAAATACCTTGCCTTTAAACTCGGGTAAATAGCTGTGAACCAGCGAGTCGGGGTTGAGTTTTCCCTGTTCTGTCAGGATATTATATGTTAATGCTGTTAATACCTCTGATATTGCACCAATCCTGTACTTTGTTTTTCTTGTAGCGGGTACATCCAGATCGGTAGATGCCAGTCCATAAGCCTCCGACCAGATTAATTCACCGTTTAATGAAACAGCAATCGAGATGGATGGGACATAGTTAATTTGTTTAAATACAGCTAATTCCTTCCTCGATTCTTTAATAACATCAGAGAATTTTTGATTATAGAAACCTTTTTCTTCTTTGTTTGGATTACAAGATAAAAATGCAATTAAAAAAAGCAGAAAAAACTTGTTAATTATCCTTTTTATAGCAAACATCTCTTTTAATTTTAGGTTAATGCAAAAATATTTAATACTTAAAAAAGTTGGTATTTTTTAATTTTTTTTAACGCTGTTAGAATAGAATGTTAACCTTGATTTTTACTGAACAGAAATTTTAGGGATAAAAACGAAAGTATTATGAAATATCCTTTAATTTTTTGTAACGCAGGTAAACTCCGTATGCCTGGAGTTTAGCAATTTCAAATCCGGTTTTTCTGTCACGGAAACCCTGTTTTAAAATAAAATGGCGAAAGAACCTGAAAGCCGGTTTCAGATACAAATGAAACCATGTTACTTTTTTGCCGTTCATTTTTAATTCATGAGCCTGAAGTAATGCATAATGGTTCAATTTTTTTAAGTAATCGTTTTTACTTTTATAAGTAAAATGTATCAGTTTGTTTTTAAGAAGACCAGTTGTTCCGCTGGTTTCAATTTCTTCATGTACGGGTTTGTTGTTGTAACGGCAGGTATCTTTTTTAATTAAACGGATTACTTTATCGTTTTGCCACCCGCTGTAATTTACTTCTTTACCTAAAAAATAGTTCTTACGGTAAAACCAGTATGCATCATGAACAGGTTTTGATTTAAAAATTTGTATTATTTCATTTTGTAATTCCGGCGAAATCCTTTCATCTGCATCAAGCAAAATAATCCACTCATTTTGAACCAAATCAATAGCCCTGTTTTTTTGAGCGGAAAAATTATCAAACCTGTACTGAACTACTTTTGCACCGGCTTTACCGGCTATTTGAACTGTGTTATCTGTGCTTAATGAGTCAATTACCAGAATTTCGTCAGCAAATGAAACAGAAAGAATCGCTTCCCTTATATTTTCCTCTTCATTTAAAGTTGGTATTATCGCCGACAATTTCATTCTATCATATACTTTAATCAATTATCCAACATCCAATATCCTATCCAACATCCCCGTCTGAACCGGTCATCCGGGCAGGAAATATCCAATTAAATCCATCCCCTTAAATTGTAATAGCAGAGAGCCAGGCATTCCCTGATAATTAAAATTTCATATTTTAAGTGGTTCCAAACCTGATATCTTACCGAAGTACTTTTACCTACATCCGGGATAAGAACTTTATTACCCCCGAGTTCATCATCTACAAATGAAAAATCTGCTTCGGCAGCATTTTCAAAAGCCGGCAAAGCATTCACTTTCTGAAAGCCGACTTTCCTGAAACTCAAAACGGCCCTTCGCATATGTTCAGGCGATGTAACCAGTAAAATGGATTTTTCTAATGGAATTTTTTCACTGCAATTTAATGCCTGTGAACGGGTATTGGTCCCTTTGTTCTCAAAACGGACCTGATTTTTATTTATTCCCCTGGTAATTAATTCTGACATCATTTTAAAAGGAGTGCTTAACGAATCGGTTAAATTACCGGGCATAACTATAAAAACCTCAGCATCAGGAAAATTATCTGCTGCTTTTGCAGTAAACCAGCTCCTCATTAGGTTCGATTCGCTGGGCATGCCACCGCCTCCCAACAGGATAATAAACTCCGGTTCAGATGCAAGCTCAGATTTACTTGTCCCCAACCAATGGTAACCCCAGTAGGGCAGGGTTGTAAAAGCCGTAATTATACTAATAACTAATATAAATCCGTTTAACAGAAAAAAATACCTCAGAAGTTTTAAAAATTGAATATTTTTGAATCTGAACTTTACCATTGGTTGGCATTGATTAAATTATGTAATAAAAATAGTGTATAACTTTTAATTTTCAGTAATTGAAACCAGCAGTTATTAATAATATTATCCAGTTGTTTGAATCATTTTTTAATGAAAAAGTTGATGATGTTGAAGTATTGCCTCCATCAGGATCATATCGTGAATATTGCAGGTTAAAAAGTAGAAATCGGACAGCCATTGGTGCCTACAATGCTGATATTAAAGAAAATGAGGCTTTTTTTTCTTTTACGGCTAATTTCCTGGGAAACAAAATTCCGGTACCTGAGATATATGTAATTGGGGAAAAAAGGACTTTTTATCTGCTGGAAGATTTGGGGAATACTACACTTTTTGATTTTATTGGACAGTACCGTCAATCCGATGGCTTTTCCGAAAGTATTATAAATGAATATAAAAAAGTACTCAGGCAATTACCCAAAATACAGGTTGTTACAGGGAAAGAAGTTGATTTTTCTGTTTGTTACCCAAGAGCCGCATTCGATAAACAATCGATGATGTGGGACCTGAATTATTTTAAATACTATTTTCTGAAACTGGCTAAAATACCATTTGACGAGCAGGCTCTTGAAGATGATTTCCAGGCTTTTAGCGATTACCTCCTAACGGCAGATAACAACTACTTTTTATTCCGTGATTTCCAGTCGAGGAATGTGATGTTAAAAAATAACAAGGTTTATTTTATCGATTACCAGGGGGGCAGGAAAGGAGCTCTGCAATACGACCTAGCTTCGTTGCTTTATGACGGGAAAGCTGATATGCCGCAGGAAATAAGGGGACAACTTTTCAAATTTTACTTAAAGGAATTAAAAAAACTGATAGAAGTTGACAGCAACCGGTTTAAGCAATATTTTAACGGTTTTGTACTTATACGGATCATGCAGGCTATGGGGGCGTATGGTTTCAGGGGATTTTATGAAAAAAAGGAGCATTTCCTGAAAAGTATCCCGTATGCATTAAAAAACCTTGACTATATATTAAACGGTTTAAATCTACCGGTTGAAATCCCTGAAATGGTAAAAGTTTTAAAAGGGCTTTCCGGTTCACCTGTCTTAAAAAAAATAGGTGCATCAGGAAAAGGTTTGACAATAAGGATTACCAGTTTTTCTTATAAAAAAGGTATTCCTACCGATCCTTCGGGGAACGGGGGAGGTTTTGTCTTTGATTGCAGAGCACTTGAAAACCCGGGAAGGTATGCAGAATACAAAGAATTGACAGGCAGGGATAAAGAAGTAAAAAAATTTATCGAAACTAAAACAGAAATGGCTGATTTTCTTGATACTGTCAAAAGTGTGATTAAAAGGTCGGTTGAAAAGTACCTTGAAAGGGGATTTACTCACCTTGTTATAAGTTTTGGTTGTACAGGTGGGCAACATCGCTCGGTTTACGCAGCTGATATGATTTCTCAATATTTAAAAAACAATTTTCCTGTAGACGTTGTTCTTTTGCACAGAGAATTGGAATAACAAATGGGAAAAACAGCCTGTAAGAAAAGTAATTACATAGAACCTGAGGAGCCAAAATATTATTGTAAAAAGTGTGGTGTACATGCAGCGAAGGAAAATAAAGTCTGCAAACCTAAAAAGATGAAGTAAAAGGTTTTATAAGTACAAATATCCGTTCCAAAAATTTGCCAGAAATTCGAATTGGTAGTATTTTCGCAAAAAAAATCAGATTATGGGAAGAGCATTTGAATATCGTAGGGCAGCCAAAGAAAAACGTTGGGATAAAATGTCAAGGATTTTCCCCAAATTGGGGAAAGCAATAACAATTGCAGCCAAGGAAGGGGGGCCTGATCCTGATATGAATGCGGCTTTAAGGACTGCCATTATGAATGCCAAGGCGCAAAATATGCCAAAGGCTAATATCGATGCTGCTATTAAAAGGGCTTCAGGTAAAGATGCTGCCAATTACGACGAAATTATTTATGAAGGCAAAGGCCCTCACGGAGTATTGGTTGTGGTTGAGTGTGCAACAGATAATTCAACACGAACAGTAGCAAATGTAAAAAGCTATTTTAATAAACTGGGCGGTGGATTGGTCCCTACCGGGTCGCTTGAATTTATGTTTTCGCGGAAAGCCGTTTTTGAATTTGAAAAACCTGAAGGTAAAGACATTGAAGAGCTTGAACTGGATCTGATTGATGCCGGATTGGAAGAAATTGACGAAAACGAGGAAATTATATATGCTTATGCCGATTATACCAATTTTGGTGATTTGTCGAAAGCATTCGAAGATTTGGGGATCGAAGTGAAAAAAGCTACACTTCAGCGAATTCCCAATACTCCGGTTGAATTTTCAGAAGAGCAGCTTGAGGAAATTGAAAAACTACTGGATAAGCTTGAAGAAGACGATGATGTCCAGGCGGTTTACAATAACATTGCATAATGCAGGCCCTGGTTTCCGGCCGCTAAAATAATAATCATCTTTATCCCCCGATTTCATCATTACATCTGTTATTATCCTTATTTTAACGGAAATTATTGTTGGGGCAAAGCAGTTTCATTAGTTTTATGACAATTTGCAAATTCTCAGAAAATGATTGAAGCTATCAAAACAGAATCTATGAACAAAGTGCTGCCTGTTGCTGAATTTACACATTATTTTTCCAGTGTCTGGTCGGCCTGCCCGGGTATTCTACCCGAACTTGAACAAAAATACTCTGATAAAGAAAAAAAAGTACGTGAAAGTTATTTTGAAAAGTTTATCGATTCAATCAACAAAAGAGGCAATAAAAAAGATTTAAATTCCGAACCTGCTGAAAAACTTACACCACTGGCAAGGATTTTATTTAAATCGGTATTTGATTACAGGGAAGAACAACTGGATATTATCCTTTCGGAAGAATATAAACAAATGACCAGGGATTTTATCAGGATGAGCCGGAAATTTGACCCGGAGATTGACCTTGATGATGTTTTTCAGGCTTGCCGGAATGCTTGGATCATGAATGGAATCCAGTTGATGCTGGGTTACAGGATTGAATTGACTCCGTCTGTTTTTGCGTACAGTATGCTTTATCCTTACAGCGATAATTACCTTGATAATCCTGAACTCAGCCAACATGAAAAAAGGGAGTTCAGTAAACGATTCAGGAAAAAACTTGCCGGGAAATCAGTATTTGCTGAAAATGAAAATGAAGCCAGGATATTCAGGCTGGTTGAAATGATTGAAGGGCAGTTCGACAGGGAGGAATATCCCAATGTTTATTTGAGCCTTCTGGCAATTCATGATGCACAGTCAAAAAGCCTTTGCCTGATTGACCCGGAGGAAAACCTGACTGAAAAAGAGGTATTGGAGATTTGTATTGAAAAAGGAGGGACTTCTGTATTGGCTGATGGTTACCTTGTTGCAGGAGATATTACGAAGGAACAAGCCCGGTTCTTTTTTGGTTTTGGAGCTTACCTTCAATTAATTGACGATATTCAGGATGTAAAGGAAGATTCCTGTGCTGGATTGTTAACTGTATTTTCCCAGGCTTCATCTTATCAGAATCTGGATTCTTATACGGCGAAAACCTTCCATCTTGGTAATTTTGTTTTCGACATTATGGATTATTTTAACGGGCAAAAACTGCCTGTTTTTAAAAGCCTTATGAAAAAAAGCGTTGAAACAATGTTGCTGGAAACCATATTGTTAAGTGAAATTTATTATAGCTCTGATTTTATTTCACTTACCGAAAACTATTCACCATTGAGTATCAACTACCTGAAAAAAAGGAGAAGTAAACTTTCTCCCCAACGCATTTCATTTATGAAAAAAATAATTGAATCGACGGTTTCTGAATTGTAATTTTTTATGCTTTATAAAGCTCCACAGTGAAATGCCTCATAATCGGGGCTTCTTTATGAATGATCAACCCTGTTCTGATTTCATCTCTTTGTTCGTAAATATTTTTTAATCCTGCAGCTACCACATCCATATGGTTATTTGTATAAACCCTGCGTGGAATTGCCAACCGGAGTAATTCCAGTTTTGGGTATCTGTTTTCCTTTGTTTGAGGGTCACGGTCAGCAAGGAGTGTTCCTACTTCAACCCCCCGTACTCCGGCTTCAATATAAAGTATATTTGCCAGGGTTTGAGCAACAAATTCTTCTTTAGGGACATGGGGCAGGAACTTCTTGGCATCGACAAAAACAGCATGGCCTCCAATCGGTTTCTGAATGGGAATACCGTTTTCAATTAATTTATTTCCAAGGTATTCAACCTGGGAAATCCGTGTTTCAAGGTATGCACTGTCGGTGACCTCATCAAGCCCGATAGCCAGGGCATTCATATCACGGCCTGCCATTCCTCCATAGGTTAAAAATCCTTCATACATAATGCTGAATGTTGAAGCTTCCTCAAACCATTTTTGATTGTTGGTTGCTATAAAACCACCAATGTTTACAATGCCGTCTTTTTTTGCACTCATGGTCATCCCATCAGCATAAGAGTACATTTCTCTTACAATTTCCTTGATAGTTTTATTGTTGTAACTTTTTTCATTTTTTTTGATAAACCAGGCATTCTCTGCAAAACGTGCCGAATCAAAAAGAACTGAAATCCCATATTTATCAGCAACTTTCCTTACTTCTTTCAGATTTTCCATTGAAACCGGTTGCCCCCCTGAACTGTTACAGGTCAAGGTAACAATCATTATTTTGACCTTGCCCTTATTTTTTGATAAAACATGTTCCAGCTTTTCAGGATCGACATTGCCTTTGAATGGGAAATAACTGTCAGTGTCAAATGCTTCATCAACAGTACAATCTTCAGTATGGGCATTTCTGAATTCGATATGCCCTTTGGTTGTATCGAAATGCGAATTTCCCGGGACTATGTCACCTTCTTTTACCAGGATACTGAATAAAACATTTTCGGCTGCACGACCCTGGTGTGTTGGTAAAAAGTAATCAAATCCGAAGATCGATTTTACAGTATTTTTAAGGTTGTAATATGAGGATGACCCGGCATAACTTTCATCGCCTTCCATAAGTGCTGCCCATTGTTTATGGCTCATGGCACCAGTTCCGCTATCTGTCAGCAGGTCGATATAAACCTGCTCGCTTCGAAGGTTAAACAGGTTGTAATGTGCTTCATCGATCCATTTTACCCGTTGTTCCCGGGTGCTCCGGTAAATGGGTTCTATCATTTTTATTTTATACGATTCTGCAAAAGGCAATTCCATAACCTGTAAATTTTAAATTGATTTGAAATAAAAAAATGAAACAAATAATTATCGAAATTTTTAAAACAGATTCTGGAATTGAAACTCATCACGGTTTTTAATATTGAGATAACCGCGATTGTAAATTAATATGGCTATCATTGAAATGATCATGATGCAAAAATACAGGGATTGTTTAAAACAACAATGCTTAAAATCATCAAATGAATTTTATTGATTTTAACTGAATCCTTGAACAGAAAGTTTATGAAAGTACAGAAATGATCATTTATTATCCTGTTTACGGGGCGGTTCAAGAATTGCGAATCACTAAGAACTGTTTGAAAAAGAACTGAAGAAATTTAAACGAATAAGGGACTGATTATAATGATAAATGCTTATCCTTGATAATTTAGATTTAACCCCTTCGGGGCTTATTTTTAACTATTTTCTATCCCTATAGGCTATACCAGTGGTTATTAAAATTCAGCTCATGTCGGAGCTTGCTATTGACATAATCCCAAATGGGCGACACCTTGATAATTTATCTAAAAAAAATCATCCCCGAAGGGGTGTTATTTTAATGACCTCGGATAAAATCCGGGGCTGTAAGTTACAAAGTAGCTACCAGCCCTGAAAGGGCAGTATATAAATAACCCAATAAAGCTTTCACAGGAAGTCTTTTGCCCAACTTTTCATGTAGAAAAAGTCTCAATTTCAACATGATTGTAAGTTTAATCATGTTCTTATTAACTTTCTTTCTGGTTTATTTTCAACCTGTCTTTGCTGCAATCTTTTATTTGAACGGTAATCTTGAAATACTGACTTCAGGATGGAAATCTTCTTCATGTTCAGAATCTTCTTTATCAAGGCTGTAATAGAATGCAGCAGCCCATTCGTCGGCTTTTTCAACTTTTGGTCCTAATGTAATTCTGCGTATCAATGGTTTGATCGAAACCAGTTCAATATAAACCCGGGTTGGGTCGAATGAAGTATCAACTTTTTTATCGAAACCGACACCGTTTATTACAAGCCTGACCTCATTTTCGTGCTGATATTCCGCAGTTTTAAACAAATATGCAATTTCATTTAACCGTTCAATCAGGTTTTGCCTTTCTTTTTGTTTTCTTTCTTTGGAATTATATTCCTTAACTTTTTCAGCAAGATTGTCCATTAATGTATTAAAGATTTTCAATTCATCTTCATCTACATCGTTAATAATGAATTGGTTGTGGTTTGTATTTTTGCGATAGGCCACTTTATAGAAATTAGATTCTTCGCTTGTAATAGTAGTGGTTTCAGAGTCTTTTTCCGGTATCATTTTATTTTTCAGGCTTTTTGTAAACTGGTCCATTTTTAAAGTATTGGAACAACCTTTTGCCTCCTCATTTTTTTCTTTGCCATACATCCTCCACATTGTAAGGTCGTTGTATTTATTTTCCAAAACAAAACTTCCGATAAAGGGTTTTTGAGCAAAAGGAGAGGCATTCAGTTCATTTTCGCTTACCGGTGAATAATTGAAATTTAAAAATTTACATAATTCCCTTCCTTCAGAGGTGTCGTTAAGGAATGCGCCTTCTGATAACCTGAGAAGGCTTTTATTAAGGATTAATAACTTTGCAACTGATAAACTTGTGTAATGAGTTATACAACCTGTTTTTACCAACAGGTGTTTTTTAATTTTATTTACTAGGTCACTAATGTGGATGAATTCCTCATTTTTTATAAGTTTTTTTAATTCAGATATGGCTGATTCCGACTGACGCGTATAATAATCGGGAGCAGATTTTGTCAGGTCCTTGTATTTTTCAAAACATTCAAGGGCTTTATTATATTCTTCACTTTCATATAAGGTATATCCCAGATTGTAGTAGGCGAAAATATATTTTGGATCTACCTGAATTGCTTTTTCAAATAATTCTATCGCTTTTTTATAATTTTTTTGCTCCAGGAATACATTTCCCAAACCATTGTATGGATGAACGAATTTTGAATCGATTTCGATTGCTTTCTGATAAAATTCTGAAGCCTGTTCAAATTCTTTTCTGTTTCTGTAAACATTTGCCAGGTTATTGTAAGGGAAGGCATCTTTCGGATCCGTTTCAATTGCTTTTTTATAATACTCAATGGCTTTGTCATAGTTTTTCAATTCTTTGTAGGCAATACCCATACATTATAAGGATATTCATAATTGGGATCCAATTCAATTGCTTTTGAATAATATTTTATTGCATTTTTAAAATCTTTTAATTCACTGTAAACAATTCCCAATTCATTGTAAGGATTTGCATATAAAGGATCTATTTCAATTGCTTTCAGGAAAAATTCTTTTGCTTTTTCATTTTCTCCGCTATCCTGATAAATATTTCCTTTGTAATGGATTGCTTTGGCATTTTTGGGATTTAAAGCAAGAGCCTGTTCGGTTGCCTCATAACAGAGTTCAATTTTACGTAACCTGAAATATGCCTGAGCTTTCAGCATAAAGATCTGAACGTTTCAATTTTCGTAGAATGTCGTCGGGAAGTAAGTCAATTACTTTTTGATTTTCATTGGCATCGTTGAATTCCTTTGCCTTTTGTAATAATTCTTCTGGTGTCATTGGTTTTTGGATTAGAGTTATTCCGTAACAATCTACCTAAAAGTAATTTTGTAAACGGAACAATCTGTTAATAAATAAAATTACGGATTTTTCTAATATTTTTCCAATTCAACTTATTATTAAAAATATGCCTGCCTGAATATTTCAGATAATTAATATCTTTAACATAGGTTTGGAATATTCTTTTACCTGCTTCAGATGAGAAAAACAATACTCAAAATAACGGTTGTTTTACTGGTTATAATTTTCCTGCCAATCGGATTTTTCCTGGTAAATGATTTGACCAAACTCAACCAGGATGAACAAATGGTTGAACAGGTCTACAATAAACAACTGGCATCGATACTGACTGCCGTAAACCAACATTCTGAAAATATTATTTCGTATTGGGCTAGCAGCCTTGATTTACCTGTTGATTGTAACAGTGAGGCCATGAAAGGTATTGCCGGCAACCTGCTTATAAATAATCCGTCAATCAGGCAAATTGGTTTTACATTAATTAATTCTGAAAAGCCCCTGGCTGTATATAGCCGTAACAATGAGAAAGGGAGTACTGTACAGGTTCCGAAAGGGGAAGATATTAATCAGCTCATTGAATTTATTAGGGATGATTATCAGAAAATCGAGGTCCTTAAACACGATGATCTGACAGTCCTGTATTTTGTAATGAAAAATCAGCAGCAGGCTACCTTATGTTTTATAAATGTTGTTACAGAGCAGTTTATTTTACAGAGTCTGGGACCTGAAATACAACAGGTATCGCAGGATATGTTTTATATTGCTGTTTCTGATTCAGTATCAAAACAAGTAATTTTTGCTACAGAAAACAGTGCAACAGATACCAATGATCTTCAACAAACATCTCTCTGGTATTTTCCGGGTTATCAGATTGGAATAAGATTGTTGTCACGTACAATTGACGAATTGGTAAAGGAAAGGAGTAAAAAAGGCAGGTATATTTTATGGGGGCTTGTAATAGTAGTTGTATTTGGTGCTGTCTTTGTAATTTGGAATATCCGGAAGGAAATTATACTGGCTGAATTGAAATCAGGATTTGTTTCCAATGTTTCACATGAAATAAGGACACCACTGGCCCTGATAGCCATGTATGCGGAAACACTCAGATTAAAAAGGCTGAAAAAGCTGGAAAAGCAGGATGAATATCTGGAAGTGATTCACAGTGAATCGGAAAAACTGGCAAATATGGTTAACCGCATCCTGAATTTTTCTAAAATTGAAAAAGGGAAACGGATTTTCAATACTCAAAATATACCGCTACTTGAATTTATACCGAATGTTATGGATTCATACAAGCCATATTTTGAGGAAAATAAAGTGGATGTAACCTGCAATATGCCTGAAGAAGAAATTTTTATAAATGCCGATCGTGAAGCAATTTCCGAGGTGTTTTTTAATTTGTTTGATAACGCAGTAAAATATGGCAAGGAAACCGGGAAAAGGGTAGAGGTCAGGTGTTTAAAACACAAAAAGAATATTGTTATTGAAGTGGAAGACAATGGAATAGGCATTTCAGGGAAAGACCGTAAATACATTTTTGATAAATTTTATCGGGCACGTAAGGGTGACCTTGCCAATCGTGTGAAAGGTTCCGGGCTCGGATTAAATATTGTCAGGCAGGTTATGAAAGGGCATGGGGGAGATGTATCGGTAAAAAGTAAACTGAATGAAGGAAGTTGTTTCAGGTTAAAATTTCCAATGAATAAAAAATAGGATATGGTAAAAATTCTTATCGTAGAAGACGAACCAGCAATGTTGATAGGGTTACGCGACAACCTGGAATTCGAAGGTTATGAAGTGGATACTGCCGACAAAGGTGATACGGGATACAGAAAACTAATCTCCGGGAATTACGACCTGGTGCTCCTTGATGTAATGTTACCCGAAATGTCGGGTTTTGATATTTGCAGGTCGGCCAGGAAAAAAGGCATTGAAACCCCTATCATTATGCTCACGGCCCGGGGTGAGGAAATGGACAGGGTTCTCGGCCTGGAACTGGGCGCCGATGATTATATTACAAAACCATTCAGCCTGAGGGAATTGAGTGCCCGGATAAAAACGATCCTGAGAAGGACAGCAACCGGATCGGAGAAAAAGGAAGAAAACAACTATGTACAAATTGGTAAATTGAGTATATCTTTTGAAAAGTTTGATGCATTTGATGATAATGGCCCGGTAAAACTTTCACATAAAGAATTTGAGATACTTGAACACCTTTTAAAAAATAAAAATGCTGTTGTAACACGCGATAACCTGCTTGATGCGGTTTGGGGGCTCGACTATCAACCAACTGCACGTACAGTCGATAATTTTATCTTAAGGCTCAGGCAAAAAATTGATTCTGAAGAAAATCAACATATAATAACCGTTCACGGGATAGGGTACAAACTGGTATTATAGAAAGTTGAAGTTTAAATTGTTATTCAGCATAGGTATTATGGCACATAATAAATTTTGAATTATGGTGTAAGACGCAAGTTATAAGCTGTATTGCTTCTTAATTTTTTTGACTTACAACTTTTTACTTTCTACTTACGACTCAATTTACTCACTACTAACTACTCATTCCTTTATTGTTTGACCCGTCCGGAATAATGGCTACATAATTTAAGTAATTATGTATAAAGATGATCAATTTTATAGACGCTACAGTGAAAGTTTCAAACTCAAAATTTTATCCAAACCTAGTATAGGTAAATATAACAAACGTCAGCTCGGACATATTTACGGTATCCAGAACTCGACAATCAACGAATGGGTACACAAGTACGACAGGAAAGATTTAATAAACGTGCGTATTATTGTAGAAACAAAAAATAATATCAGCATCCTAAAAGCATAGATTGAAAAATGGAAATTGTCGATAAAAAACTTCAAAGAATATAATTGATTTCATAAGGCTTTATAATGTATTTAAATTTGAATTTCAAATAGTAAATAATTAAATAAAAGACTTATGAATACAATATTAAGTAAATTGAATTTAAAGATACTTGTACTTTTATTCTATATTTTAACCTCATTTGCTATAAATGCTCAAGACAGCCCCAACCGACAGGAAATTGAACTGTTATTAGTTTCAGATAGTAATGATGCGTATTTTCCATTAGCCCGGGAAATTTCAATATCTGAAAATGCGCCTCTTGTTGCATCAATTGATGAGATAAATAACTTTTCGCCAAAGTTTATAATCTATGTGGCTGAACCAAAAAATATATCTGAAGAAAATCTTTTAAGTATTAGTAAAAATTTCAAAAACTCTCAAAACTATCCTGCCTTAGGAATCATTACTGGAAAAACTATTGGAAGTGCCCGTAAATTATATGAAAGAAGGTTACTTGCAAAAAAAGGAAACAATTTTATTGCTACCGACATTGATTATTCCGCGGATTTTAGAGAAGGTGTTATATTTGATGTCAGTTCTTTACCGGCAAAAAAAATACCCCTTAATCGGGAAAATCTTTTGCAGGCATTAAAAAAAGCCGATTATTTTTATTGGGCAAGGCATGTTTCCTATGATGGGTGGTTTTGGAATTATAAAAAATATGGTTTTCTTCATTCGCGAGAATTACCTGAATTAAAACCTGTCGTTATTCATACTCCCAGTTGTAATTCAGTGTTACCAAGCAAAGAAGACAATATTGCGCTGGAATTTATTGAAAAAGGGGCAGCAGCTTACATAGGTCATTTATTTACTCCTGTAACTAATGCAGGTACTTTTATCGGGCATTTGCAGTTCCTCCCCGGAGAATATAGCTGGAACGAATTTCCCATCGGTATTATGGCGCAAATCCAAAATGTTGCTTCAATAAGAGCATCATCTTATTTACCCTTTATGTTTATTTTAGGAGACCCTCGTATTTATTTGACCAGTAATAAACCATATACCGTTATTGAAGATACCATTTATGGTGATAAACGAAAAATAATATGCACATCAGATATAAAAGGGATACTCCCTATGAAAATTTGCAATGGAGCTTCTTATTCTTATGTAAAGATTAAAGGATTATCGGAAATTAGTGATAATGACTGTTTCCAGAATACTAAAATTCAATCTTTAAACCTTCAGTCCGACAAATACCTTCTTTTTATCCTTAATGGAGGAACAGTTGAAATAAATCTATATAAATACCCGCCATTTCTATGGAGTTTTTATGATGCCATAACTGACGCATTTGATATCTCATGGATAACCAAAGGCTTGACAAGAAGTTATATTTCCGTCTTATTTTTCTTCATATTTTCGATTATAATTTTTTTCAGGATAAAAAGGGGAAAAACCATTAAGAGTTATTTACCGGAAATATTATTCGCCATAATATTTGCCAGCTTTCAATTAATTTTTGTTTCCCTTCGTATGCATTCAATTTCAGTAAGCTCCTATGTTTTTAACATTAAAATATTTAAATTATTACTCGGTTTTATTGGCGCATCTTCATTAGTAGCCTGCGGATTGATTTTAATTGATAACTCAAAAAAGAACTTTACCAGATTTGTAGGAATAATGCTTTGTGTCCTACCTCAGTTGCTGTTAACTGTTTTCCTTTTTGCCGTTGTAACAGTTAGAAATTACTATTTTCAAAGTAATTTTAATATAAATCTCTGGAATTGGAATTCGGTTTTTTCTCCTTTCATAGTTATGCTAATTGAATTATTAATAGTTGGAACTTTCCTGGTATTGAAAAGATATTATAAAAATAAATATTTAAGGATAGAATAAGTTTTATAACGAAGATTGTAGATAAAAAGAAAATATTATCAAATATTAAAAAATAGGAAAAATGAAAAAGTCAGTTGTAATTTTAATTCATCTTTTGTTTTGGATATTGGTCTTTTGGTCCATATTAACCATAACTTACCAATTCCATCGATTAATGACGATTGAATTGGATGCCCGATTACATGCGCTCTTTTTAACAATTAGTTGTGTTATACCAGTCTATGTTGGATATTTTGTTTACCCACATTTATTTAGCAAAAGATTTAATAAACTGTGGCTAATATTTGGATTGCTATTTTTAATTATTTTTTCTATTGCATCTATAATATGGGACGATGGTTTCACCGGACTTAATTTTGAAAATATATCCACAACAATTACATATTCTGCCATCGCAGTTTTTATAGGCGGTGGCTTAAAAAGCCTGCTTCATTTTATAGAACAGAAAAGGAAACAGGAGGAACTTGAAAAACAAAATTTAAAAAGTGAATTGGCTTTACTGAGAAGTCAGCTAAATCCTCATTTTTTATTTAACACATTGCACAATATTGATACCTTAATTTTTGATAATCAGTCGAAAGCTTCAAAATCAGTTGAAAAGCTTTCGGATATAATGCGGTATATGTTTAAAAATGCTAAAAACGATTTTGTTGAGCTAAATAATGAATTAGAAAACCTGGAAAGCTACATAGAGCTCGAAAAGTTGCGATTAAAAAATGAAAATTTTTTAAAATTTAATATTTCAGGAAATTATAAGGAATTAAAAATAACCCCAATGATATTATTGCCATTTATTGAGAATGCCTTTAAGCATTCGGTTGATTCAAATACAGAAAATGGTATAATTATTAATATAAAAATAGAGGATAAAAACCTTAACTTTATTTGTGAAAACAAGTTTGACAAATTGGATTCGGAAAAAGATATTGTACACGGTATAGGATTGGAAATTGTAAAAAAGAGACTTGAGTTGATTTATCCTAAAAAACATAAACTAAGTGTTTTTTCAGGAAATTCAACTTTTAAAGTCAATTTAGAAATTCAACTCGATGAAGATTAAATGCATTGCTATAGAGGATGAGCCGCTTGCCTTAAAAAAAATTAAGGAGTATATCGAACAAGTGGATTACCTTGAATTATTGAATGAATTTAACAGTGCAATTGACGCAATCGGTTTTTTAAAGCAAAACCAAGTTGACCTGATATTTCTTGATATTAGAATGAAAAAGCTTTCCGGAATCCAATTTTTAGAATCCATACAATCCAAACCTAAGGTAATAATTACATCGGCATATGATGAATATGCCTTAAAAGGATATGAATTAAATATAGCAGATTATCTTTTAAAACCTTTTACATTTGACCGCTTTCTAAAATCTGTGGATAAGGTTTACAATCAACTTATTGACATAAAGCCCAATAATGGCAAGGATTTTATACTTGTTAAAACAGAATATAGGATGGAAAGAATCGAACTCAAAGATATTTTGTATGTTCAGGGCATGAAAGATTACCTTCAAATTCATACTTCTGACAAAAAAATAATGACCTTGCAAACCTTTAAAAAATTACTTGAAATATTACCTGAATCAGACTTCCAAAGAGTTCATAATTCCTATATTGTTCCGATAGCCAAGATTGAAAGTATCGAAAGAAACAGAATACGGATTGGCAAAGATTATATTCCAATCTCGGTTGGATACAAAGACAAATTTTACAACTTGTTAAAAGAAAGAAAAATTTTGATATAAGGCAGGTAAATAATAAAGTACGCAAGCTAACAAAGTATAAAAATAATAGCCGGTTCAGTAGTAAAATAAAGGGTTGTAGCCCACTTTAACTTTCTTGTAACTTGACAGGGATCAAGCCCGCAGTAGGCTACTATTCTTATACGAATCGTTAACGGCAATTTTAAGTGCGACACGAAGTTGTTCAAATAACTGTTAAACGTTCTTTTCAAAGACTGATTTAACCTCATGTTCCATCATGAGT
>JAFGGF010000337.1 GCA_016930735.1 Prolixibacteraceae bacterium | reverse complement strand
CTTATCATTATTGTTTTTGTTACGTGTTTAACTCTAATTGTGCTTCATTTAGCAAAAATTGTTGGATTAACAGAAATCGGTTTTATTATTGTTTTGATAAGTACAATTTTCTTTCCGGGATTGCTGTTAAATTTATTTATTAAATCTTTTCGAGAAGATCAAAAATTAGCAAGGAAGTTTAAATATAAAAAAATAGATATTCTATTGAAAAATGAGTTTTTAAAATCAAATGTGTTTGATTTGGATCAAGTTGAATTTTTATTAAAAAATCATTTTTATGAATATATGAACAGAATGTTAGATGAAGGTCAATCAACTGAGAATGTGGAGGAGTCTAAAATTGATAACAATTTACTTTTCAGCTCAATTGGAACTAAAATAAAAGCAGGCAAACAGGTGAATTATTAGGTGTTAAAAAGTCCTCCGGGATTCATAATATTATTCGGATCAAAATGTTTTTTTAAAGCCATTAAAATCTCCATCTGTTGTTTTCCCAGATGTTGTTCCATCCAGGGGCTGATCATCCTTCCAACACCATGATGATGCGATAAAGAACCCCCCGATTCAGTTATTTTCTGAATGATGCCTTTTTGAAATTCTTTGTATGCTTCAATATCGTTTTCTTTAATGATATAAATAAAATAAAGGTTGGTTCCCTGTGGATAAAAGTGTGAAGCATGAGTGAGGCAAATGGTTAGCGGCCGGCTTTTGATGAATTCCCTTACTTTTTGATGAACAGTATGCACGCTATCCCAATTTACGCTTGTTTCTAGCGTATCGATTAAAATCCCGTAATCCATCAAATCTTCTTTCAAATACGGATCACGATACCTTCCGGGTTCCCATTTTTTTGCAGGGTAGGGGGTAAGGTACATTGCTCCGTGTTTTCGGCAAATCCGTTTTACCTGTTTTTTGATGTTCTTTGTAAAAGAAGTTGAACCATCGGCCGTTCCTATAAACAGGCATCTTTCTTCTGGCTTGTATCCCCTGAAAGCCATTATTTTATCAAAAACGGTTCCTTCAATTCCATAAAGTTTTAGTCCGTGATGGGTTTCTTCCGGATCGGAAATGCGGAATACTGCCGGCATGCCAAATTCTCCCTGGCTAATCTCCCTTGAAGCATTAACGACCGATTCCCAGTTGTGAAAAATGAAACCAAAATATTTCCGGTTTTCCGGTATATAACGAAAAATTTTCCAGGTAACTTCTACCACAATTCCAAAGGCTCCTTCACTTCCTTTGATTACTTCCAGAATTTTAGGGCCGGTTGCTGTTGCCGGATAATCAAGTGTTTTGAATGTCCCTTTTGGAGTGACTACTTCCAGACTCAGAACCAGGTCGGCTGCATCACCATAATACGATGATTGCTGCCCTGAACCCAGCGTTACAATCCAGCCACCTATTGACGAATACTCAAACGATTGTGGAAAGTGTCCGCAGGTAAAACGTTTTTTACACCCGGATTTTTCAGGTGCATTATTTAATGCATTTTCAAAAGCAGGTCCCAGAATGCCCGCTTCCACCGTTGCTGTCTGGTTGATTTCATTTACTTCCAGAACCTTATTCATATGGGTAGAAAGTACCAGCGTTATTCCTCTTTTTTCAGGATAAAATCCAAAATTTACGGAAGAACCACCGCCATAAACATAAACCGGAGTTTTATTTTTATTACACAGATCAACAATTTCCTGAATTTCCATTTTATTCCGGGGATGAACAACCAGATCGGTTATTTTCTCTGTTATCTTTCGCCTCAGCTTCATGTGTTCTTCAACCGTTTGCCCGGTGGAATATTTTAACCGGTCGTATTCCGTAACTGAAGTATTTTCTTTTCCGGAAATCTGATTGATTTTTTCGATGATCTTTTTATCCAGTTTTGATGGAATATTTAATTCCACTTTTTCAATACCGGTTGTTTCTTTTTTCCGGAAATCTTCATCAGAAAGGTTGAATGTTTTTTTCAGTTCCTGAAAAAGCCTTTCATTGGGATGTTTAAATCCTTCCGGATCGCCATATTTAAAAACGGAACGGTATGATCCTGGTTCAGGAGCTTTATGAATCCAATCGGGTATAAATATTTTGTGTTTAGCCATTTTTAATCGTTAATGGAAAATATTTTTTCTACTGCTTCAATTTCATTTTTTAATCGTTTGTCATCCCATACTGCCTCATTTGCAGCAATTTCGGCAATTAGTTTTAACTTTTCTTTTCCAGGATGTCCGAGAGTTCCCAGACCTGTTCGGCGGAATAAAATATCAGCCAGTGTTTTTGCCATTTCATTTCTGATAGCAAAAATAATTTGTGCAACAATTTCACCGTCGTCGTTAAGTTGTTTTGAAAATTCCATTCTTGAAGCCACCAGTTCCATTAAATCGTCAACCTCTGTTCCGTAGATTCTGATCAGAAAATTGAGTTGTTTTTCTTTTAAAAACGGAAACTGTTTTAGTTTTTCTGAAATGTAAGTTCGCAGATTATTAATTTCTGAGACTGTTAAATATTTTTTATGTGTTTCAGAAGGAACCTTATTTTTATTCAGAAGGTCAAAGGATTTATCAATAACCTTTTTTGCGAGGTTACGGCTGGTTGTATATTTTCCTCCTTCAACGGTAATTAATCCTGATATTCCATCCTTTTCATGCAGAGAAATTTCATACTTCCTTGATGATTTATAACTTTCTTTTGTGTCGTTTTCAACCAGAGGGCGCAAACCTCCGTAGGCAAACAGAACATCATCAAAAGTAATTTTTTCAGAATTGCCAAAAACCGGGTTCACTTCTTCAAGCAGTTCCGCGACAGCGTTTTTTGTCACCCGGTATTCATCCGGATCTCCAATAAATTCTTTGTCTGTTGTTCCAATCAGAGTGTGATTCCGCCAGGGTACAAAAAAACAATGCCTGCCGTTTTTTGTGGTGGCTGTAATCACATAATCATTTATTTTCTTTTTCGTAATTATATGAATTCCCTCCGACCTTCCAAGAATTTTATTATTTGGATTATCCGAGATTTTATTTAAGACAACATCAGCCCAGGGTCCTGCACAGTTTATAATCAGTTTACTGTTAATTATTACATTTTTGTTATTGATTAAATCTTTTACAAATGCACCTTTTAATTTTTTAATTCCATCGGTATCTTCAAAAATAAAATCCTGTACCTCACTATAATTTGATACTTCAGCACTGTTTTTTACTGCCGATTTAATAAATGCCAGTGTCAGTCTTTCGGGGTAAAAATTCAATCCGTCAAAATATAAGTTTCCCCCGGTTAAGTTTTTTGAAATTACTTCCGGTTCTTTATTTATAAGTTTTTTAAATGAAATACTTCTGTGGCAGGGCATTTTTTTGCTTTTATCCCATAATTTATTTTTATCGAACGAAAGCAGGTCGTAAAAGATCATCCCGGCTTTTATCATCCATTTCGGATATTTATCACCTTTATAATGTGTAAAAACAAAGGGCAGCGGATGAACAAAGTTTGGAGCAATGTTCATTAAAATCCTTCTTTCCCTTAAAGATTCCCGAACAAGCCCGATTTCAAATTTTGTGAGGTACCGAAAGCCACCGTGGATCATTTTGGAAGTTGCAGCAGATGTGGCTCCACCAAAATCTGCTTTTTCAACCAGGGCAACACTAATTCCTCTTGAGGCTGCTTCGTAAGCTACGGCTGCACCGGTTATCCCTCCTCCGATTACTAAAAGGTCAAATTCTTTGTTTTTATATGATTCGATAAAACGATCCATTGATTGGATTTTTGATTTAAAGTTATCATTTCTGTGCTGAGAATCGCTATCTGTTTGATCATAATTCTATTCGGATATTAAATCTGAATATTGATTTTTATTTCATATTTTTTATTTTTGGCTTTACAGAAAAGGAATTTGAAAATTTGAAAATATGGATTTCAGAAAAGTAAGGCCAATTATTTATTACCTGATAATAGTATTTACTTTTTCACAATGTACTATTTTAAAAGATATCAGGCAATTGTCAAAATTTCAAAAAAATTATTATCAGCCTGAAACAGAGCTGTATGGAGGAAAACTGGAACACCTGAAGTCGTATCCTGTGGTTCATTTATATGGAAGCCCTAAAGAAATGGGCAAACAATATGGCTCAATATTAAAACCTCAGCTAAATGCCTTGTTTGACCTTTTCGAGTCTGTTTTCTCACAGAAAGAAATGGATGATTACCTTACACTTGCTGAAAAAACAGAACCATCACTACCCAATGAAATAAAATCGGAATTAAAAGCAATTTCATTGGCTTCAGGCCTTGATTATAAAATGCTTGTTGCGATGAATGTTGCAACAAAAGTCGATTGCAGCACACTGGCTGTTTGGGGCGACGCTACAAAAAGCAATGAATTAATTATGGGTCGGAATGCCGAATATGAAACCAAAGGGCTGAATAAAGTGCTGGGATTAATTGTTGTAAGGCACCCGGATGTTGGCCTGGCTACAGTGAATGTTACCTATGTTGGATTGATAGGAAGTTTTTCGGGAATGAACGAAAACGGGATATGTTTTGGGAACATGTTGTCATACAACGGTAAGAGTCCTGAAATCAATACAAACGGGATGCCTATTCAGATGGTATTAAGGATTGCAGGAGAAAAATCTGAAACGCTTGATGAATATATAAATTTCCTGTTGTCAAAAGAATACATGATTCCTTACATTGTTATGGCAGCTGATAAAAATAAGGCTGTAATTACTGAAAATGCACAGTTTAAAAGTGTTCCAAGGGAAGGACAGAACGGGATACTTGCGTCAACAAACTTTTTTCATACAGATTATCTTTCAAAGGAATATGAACCGGATGACAGGTATTCGATAATAATGAATGAGGTAAATGCCGGTTATGGTAATATTAATGTTGAAACAGTAAAATCTATTATGCACAAAGCACGCAAGAAAAAAAGAAATGTTCAGTGTGTGGTCTTTGAGCCTGGGAAACGAAGGTTGCATGTTTGTATAAATAAAATACCGGCTTCAGCAGGCCCGTTTAAAACATTTGATATCGATCAGTTGTTGAATAATTCGGACTAATGTTATTTTGAATCATTCAAAAGTAACGGATTGTTAAGAATAAGTTGTTTTTTGTAAAAAAGTGAAATTAAACAGCCGCAAAATTTTTGTTTTAAAAAATAATTTTCATATTTGCGTCAATTTTAAAGAAAATGAGGATTAATATAAACATATCCATTCTTAGCCTTATTATTGGTATTCTTCTTCTTTTAAGGAGGGATTGAGAATGGTAT
>JAFGGF010000336.1 GCA_016930735.1 Prolixibacteraceae bacterium | reverse complement strand
TAATCGAGGCTTCCTTCCCTGCTGTAATTTTGCCTGATGGTGTTTGTGCCAACCAGCCCGGCATAACAGTTCGGTTTTAAATGTTTATGGGCTTTGTAGAACCAATACACGCAAAAGTCGGTACGCCCGGGGATTTCAGGGTAGGCACCCCGCAGTTTATTGAGGTACTCGATGCCGAATTCTTTTTGCATTTTATTTTTGCTCTGGTATGGCGGATTGCCGATAATGGCATCGGCTTGGGGCCATTCGCGCGGTGTGCCGTCGTCGTTTAAAAGGGCGTCGGCTGCAATAATGTTGTTATCTAAGTTTTCAAGAGGCAGGGCATTTTCGTTGTCAAAAATTTCGGCATTCTGTGTAACCCAGAGTTCTTTTGCCAGCATCAGCGTCATTTTTGCCAGTTCAACGGCAAAGGGTTTTATATCGATCCCGTAAAATTGTTTTGTGCTTACAAACCTTTTACTTACAAGGTATTCGCGCAGGTGGGCAGCATGTTCAGGTTTAAGGCTGTTTTCGCGGATTAACGCCAGTAACTGCTTTTCGAGCATTTTTATTTCACGGTATGCCACAAACAGGAAATTGCCGCTTCCGCAGGCAGCATCAAGCACTTTAAACTCTCGTAGCTCATCCAGCAGTTTATAGTATTCATCGAGTGGGTTGCCCGAATTTGAAGCCAGGTTAATTTTTTCTTTCCAGGGCTGTACAATTACAGGGTCAACAATTTTTTTAATATCGATTTCGCTGGTATAATGGGCGCCAAGGATGTGCTGTTCGTCTTTTTCCATGCTCCCCTCGAAAATACTTCCAAAAATGGCTGGATTAACAAAACTCCAATCCTTTGCACAGGCAGCTTCAAGGTAATTCAGTTCCTGAACTGTCAGTTCAATCGGAATGATTTCTTTAAATAATCCACCATCGAAATAATCGACACCTTTATATTTTCCTCCGGATGTAACACCGGATTCATTCATCGCTTTAAATAAATTACCGATTAAATCGTATGAAATTTCACATTTATCACCTCCATGTTTATCTTTTGTTACCTGAATACATTCTTTTACAAGGCGGCTGAAAATATCGTCGGGTAAAAGTTTTACATCTTCGGCAAACATAGTCAGGACACATTGCATACAATATTTAATTGCATGTTCCCGGTTTTCACTCCTGTTTATCATTGATTTAAACAAGTGGTCAACCAATTTTGCTGCCTGCCTCGTTATTTTTTCACGGTTTAACTCAAATACAGGAGTTTTGGGTTTCGGTAAAAGGAAGGCAAAAGGGGCATCCCTTTTTGGCAGGTCCTCGCGATTAACCTTTTCTGCAGGTTCGTATACATCTTTTTCAAAATCGTAAATCCAGAATTCGTTAAAATTGCACAGGATTACATATTGAGGGCGTTTCCCGGCAAGCTTTAACCAGTATGATGTGACCTGTTGTAAATGTCTGTTCAGGTCTTCGCCCGATTTTTTCATTTCAATTAAAACCCGGTTTGGCCAGAAAAGGTCGGCAAAGTTGGTGCTTTTTTTATGCTCATCTCTCATGCGGTATTCCAATTCAGCGCCAGCGCCTTTGATTCCGTTGGAATAACCTAAAGCCATAAAAAAATGATCGAGGAAAATTTGGGCTTCACCTTTTTCGTCTCCTTTGATATGTTCCTTACAATATTTTACAAATTCTGTTAAATTTTCCAATTGGAGGTGGTTTAAAATTTATGGTTTGCAATTTAATAAATTATGTTTTTTAATGAATGATTTATTGATAATAGTTGAACAGGAAGGAAGGTATAAATAATCTTACAAAATGCGGGTTTGTCAAAATTGCATGATTCGGCCTAAACCCGCTTTTTAGTTACTTTTAATCTGTCAACTAAAATTAAAAATGTTTTTTTAGGAATATCTGGTTTTACAAGCTGTTTTTTATTGATGAAATTTGCGATAAAAATCCAGGCAAATCTTCGTGTATTGTATTCCAGATAATCATATCACTGATCTGATAATATCCATGTACTAAAAAATTCCTAAGCCCGATGATTGCTTTCCAGTCAATTTCCGTGAAATTGTCTTTAATTTCATTTGAAAGCAAATTGGAAGCTTCTCCAATAATTTCGAGGTTTTTAATAACTGCAAATTTCAGCATTTTATTTGCTGAAAATTCTTCATAAGAAATAGTAGCCGTGAACTCAAAAATATTTCCAACCGACTCAATAATGTGGTTGAGCCTTTCTTTATCACGAATTTTATCTCTCATAAATAAGGATTTTATCTTTTTCAAAATCCGGGACAGCAAACAGTTTAAGTTGCCCCTCTTCCACCAAATCGATATGCCTGCCTGTTATTTGTTCTAAATTGTTTTTTAGCCTGATATAATAAAATAAAGTGATTTTTTTATCCTTTGTAAAACGGATAACCAGGTCTATATCACTTTCGTCGTTTTCATTTTCTTTTGCAAATGAACCAAATAACCAGGCTTTTTCAATTGATTCCTTTTGCAAAAATGAATTTATTTTATTTATCAAGAGCTTATCCATATTTCAAAAATACATGATTTAATTTTTGGTTTTAAAAAATACTGAAATTATTTTCTGCACACCGGGGTTTTCCTTCTGTTAAACAGGATTTTGCAGTTGGTCCTTTCAGGACAATTATTAAATGAATATTTTGCTTAACAGCCCTTCTTCAATCCTGAATTCCTGCGATTTCCAACCAGCCTGTTTCAGGGCGGCTTTGTAACCTTCGTTCATCATCCTTCCTGCCTGAAGCGGGAAATGCATAATTTGCGGAAACCCTGTTTTATCTTCCGGATATTCATAAAATTTTTCACACGATTTGAAGCTTAACGAAAGGTAAATCCTGCAGGCCATGGGACGGGCTTTATAAGCAGAACAGGCACCATCAACCAAAAGAGGGCAGGGGTATTTCGAATTGAGCAGATTTTCTTCATTTAATTTTCCTGTTTTTAATTCTTTATCCCTGGCTCGATTGTAAATTTTTCTTATTTCAGCTTCCGGGAAATTAGTTTTGATAAATTCTTTCAGATAAATCACTTCATGGGTTAATGCATAAACAGGCTGGTAACAGCATAAAAAACATCCTTTTTTACAGAATACTGTGGTATTTTCTTTTTCAGCAAGGCTTAAAACGGCATCGTTTAAAGCATCAATATTTTCATAGATTTTTGTAGTTGATTTCAGGATTGACTCAACAGAAATACCTTCTTCAACAATTTCCATCCCGATTTTAAAGCCATCGGAATAAAATACTTTAACCTGACCGGAAAGTTGGTTTAATTGCATTTTTAACAGATTATTGTTCAAATGTAGAAAAAATCAGAATGCCTGATTTTTGTACCGTTGAAAATAATCTTTTATCGCTGCCCTCACTTTTGGTGAAAGCAGTAAGGTTGTAAAAACTGTAGGAAAAGCCATTAAAGCAAATGAAATATCGATCAGTCCGATAATAACTCTCAGGTTTGCCAGTGCGCCAACAATTACAACAGCTACAAAAAAATAATTGTACCAGTGCTGGTATTTTGCTCCGGCAACAAATCCGAGGCATTTGGTTCCATAATAAGGAAATGCAAACAAAGTTGACATGGCAAAGAAAGTCACACAAATGGTTAAAATGTATTTTCCGTAAATGGGTATAGCTTTGTCAAAAGCCTGTGCTGTTAAAGTAATTCCATCAGCATCACTTGTAATCCACATGTCGGTAATTATTATTGCCAGGGCAGTCATGGTACAAATTATTATTGTATCGATAATGGGTCCCAGCATGGCAATCAGCCCTTCCCTTACAGGCTCATTTGTTTTTGCAGCACCGTGAGCCATAGGTGCGGTACCCAGGCCCGCCTCATTTGAAAATGCTGCCCTGCGAACACCTGTAATAATAATTGCACCCAGGGAACCTCCCAAAACAGCATCGCCTGTGAAAGCATCCTGAAAAATGGTTTTAAAGGCAGGAATAATATGATTTGAATTCGAGAAAACGATGTAAAGGACTGTAACCACATAGATGACTACCATAAAAGGAACTACCTTGCCTGTAACATTCCCGATTCGTTTTATACCACCAATTACAACAATCCCGACAATAATTGAAATAAAAATACCTGTTAACAGGTCAGATAAAAAATTTCCACCCAGTGAATTGGGAACGAGTACAACATCGCGGATTGCCTGTGTTAACTGGTTAGCCTGAAATAAGGGCGAAACTCCAATCATTCCTACAATTGAAAAAAAGACGGCCAATGGTTTCCATCTCTTACCAAGCCCTTCAGTAATAAAATACATGGGACCACCCTGAATTTCTCCGGCTGAATCTTTTCCCCTGTACATAACTGCCAGTGTACATGTAAAAAATTTTGTACTGACTCCCAGCAATGCCGAAACCCACATCCAGAAAATGGCACCCGGGCCTCCCATTGTTATGGCGACAGCAACACCACTGACATTCCCCATTCCAACAGTTCCGGCTAGAGCCGTTGACAATGCCTGATAATGCCTTAACTGGCCCGGTTCATCCGGATTGTCATATTTGCCGGAAAGAATTCCGAGGGCATGTCCAAAATACCTGAGTGGCGTTAAACGGGAATAGATCAGAAAATACAATCCGCCACCAAGTAAAAGTATTAGGACCGGAGTTCCCCAAATCCAGTCGGAGACAGCAATAATAATTTCACCAATTTTTTCAAGCATCAGCCTAAAGAAAATACAATTAGTTTGAAATAACAAATGAAAAATATGTAAAGTATGCTTGACATTTTAAAAATGTAAAGTACATTTGACAAAAAAAGATTTAAAAAATAAAAAATGGAAAACACAGATTTGTTTGGAATAATAATGTTAACGGGATATATTATAATGACTTTCTGGCTATTGCCCTGGAGGAGGAATTTGTTCGATGTTTTTAGTTTTAATCCCAGACTGTTGCCATACCCCGTAAAATTTTCAGGATTGCTTTGGCTGCTTATAATTTTTATTTATTCCGGATTAAAAGGGACAATTAATCTTACAAAGAATGTATTATTATTGGTTGGCATACATTTCGGACTGAGTTTGATTGCCTTCTCGGCAGAAAGGAATGAAGACGAGTTTTCCGCACAAATAAGGATGAAAGCAATGTATGTTGCTATAATTTCCTTGTTCCTGATTTCCGGCTTAATGGCTACTGTTGAAGTTATGGCTCAGGGTGGATTTGTTGAAAATGCATTTTTCTTTTTTATAATGCTGCTTGATACAACCTTATTTGTATATATTACCTATTTTTATTTTACTAAATACTGGTCGTTTCTGAAAAGGAGGGAAAAGTGAAAAACCGGTTGAAAACAGAACGCATTGCGAGGCATTTTACACAGGATGAATTGGCCCGGAAGATTGGCGTTTCAAGACAATCCATCAATTCGATCGAAAACGGGAGGTATATTCCATCTACTGTGCTGTCCCTGAAAATTTCAGAAGTTTTTGGTAAAGTAGTTAATGATATTTTTTTTCTTGATAAGGACGACTAAACAACTAACAGAATAAATGGAAAACGACACAAAATGTTATTTCTGCGGAAATGAAAAAAATATTACCACCGGATCTGAACCTCAGGTTTGTACATATTGCCAAAAGGAAGTAAAAGAAAAATTTATCTGTCCCGAAGGACATTACATTTGCAATGAATGCAAACAAAAAGAGAACTGGCAATTGATCGAGGATTCATGTAAAAATATTATTACAAACGATCCGGTAGAGTTGGCCACAATTCTGATGAAAGCCCCGCAATTTAAAATGCATTGCCCCGACCATCATTTTATGGTACCGGCTGTTTTATTAAGTACGTATTGCAAAACTGTCCGGAAAAGGAAAAAACTGAATGATTGGTTAAAAGTGGCCCGGAACAGGGCGGAAAAAGTACCCGGAGGATTTTGCGGTACACATGGCAGTTGTGGTGCGGCGGTTGGTTCAGGAATTTTTATGAGCACCATTTCGGGAGCTACACCACTAAGTAAAATTGAATGGGACCTTTGCAATTCAACAGTCAGCCGCTCACTCATGTCAATGGCGCAATATGGTGGTCCCCGGTGTTGCAAAAGGGTTACCTATTTAACGCTGACTGAAACAACTAAAGTTTTAAAAGAAAGATTAAGTGTGGAATTACACATTCCTGAAAAAGTGGAATGTACTTTTTTTGATCGGAATGAGGCTGAATGTTTAAAGGAGAAATGCCCTTTTTATCCGAATTGAATCATTTCAGAACTGCCTTAACAAAAACCGGCAAATGGTCAGAAGGATAGCGGTTTTCTTTTGAATCGCTTAAAACCGCATATTTCAGGATTTTTACTTTGTTGTTAACAAATATATAATCAATCCGCTGTTCCAGTGAGCTTTCATGATCAAAAGCATTAAAAGTTCCAATCGGTCCGTATGGAGGTACTGTAGTAATTTCCCGGCTATCATTAAATGCTTCCTTAATAATTGAAATGGGCTTTGTTTCAGGAGTAAGGTTAAAATCACCAATCAGGAAAACCGGCAGGGTTTCAGTGTTTTTTATATCAATAAATTTCCGGATGAGGACTGCAGAATTTAATCGGGCTGTATCGGCAACATGGTCAAAATGAGTGTTTAATACGAAAAATTCTTTGTTGGTTTCCTTTTGTAAAAACTTACCCCAGGTACAGATCCTGTTAAATTTTGATTCCCATCCAAAACCCGGTTTTTCAGGAGTTTCTGAAAGCCAGAATTGGCCGTTTTCAATTAAGCTGAAAAGATTTTTTTTAAAGAAAATCGGAGAAAATTCTCCCTTTTTGTCTCCATCGTCCCGGCCTTTTCCAATACGCTTATATTCAGGAAAAGCATTTTCAATATCCTGAATCTG
>JAFGGF010000335.1 GCA_016930735.1 Prolixibacteraceae bacterium | reverse complement strand
TTTATGGATATATTCACTTTTATTCATTCACAAATATAACTATTTGCGCCGCAGAGCGGCGGGGAACTAACCCCGTAGCGATTAGATATTAGATATTCGATATTGGATCTTTCGATTCTTCGTAATTCGTACTTTGTATTTCGCAATTGGTTATTCTTCTGCTGAAAACATTTCAGGGAATTTCCCTTTTACACCCTTTTCCCTGTAATAGGCTTTCATTCGTTTAATATCTTCCTGTGCATCTTCTGTCAGTTCGAGTCTTTCAAGCCACCCTATTTCTTTTTTTCCGTAATCGAAAAAGCCAAGGTAGACTTTTGCACCTGTAGCCCTGGCAATGGTATGGAAACCTGCTTTCCAGCGTTTGGTTGCCTGACGTGTTCCTTCCGGTGTTATTGCCAAATGAAAAACATCATGACGGTTCATTTCATCAATTACCTGTTTAACTACGTTGCTCCCACGTGAACGATCGATCGGGATTGCCCCAGTTTTTTTCAGAATAAATCCCAAAGGCCAAAAAAAGAATTCCTTTTTTATTATGATCCTTGCCACACCACCAACAGAGGTGTAATAAAGGTAGGAGATAATAAAATCCCACGAGCTGGTATGGGGGACACCAATTATAATGGCCTTGTAGTCAGGCATTACGCCACTTATTGCTTTCCAGCCCAGGCACCTTAGCAAAAATCCGCAAAACTTTCTCCACATATTTATTTAATTACTTTTACCTCAATTCCAGATGCAGTTGCAAATTGTTTTAATAAGGATACAGCCATTTCTGTAGCTTCCTCCAACCTTTCGTTGGCACCATAACCGATAATTACCATCATGAACTTTTTAGTATTTCCGGTTACCATAGTACGCTCCGAATCGCTTGTAGGTGTACCGAATGCCCCGATTGAATCCCTGAAAACCGGCAAACCTTCAATGTTCAGTTCTCCCCTGCCAATGCCAGTATAAGGTTCATCTGCCTTCCCGATTCCAAATTCAACACTGCCGTTTATTTTATCGGCATCATACCCGCCAATGGAATAACCGGTGGTAATTGAAACCAGGTTAAGCTGATCAACAACATTATTGATCCTGTACAGGTCGGAACCTTTTACAACACGTCGCAACAGTGCTTCTGATGACAATCTGTACCTTGCCGGGTCTTTTCCGCAGGCTTTGTAAGCTTTTCTTGAAGATTGAATTTCAGGGATTTGACTTATTTCCTCAATTGATAATTTTTTCCTTATCTGTAATATTTCTTTTTCTATAACATTCCATAAATCATGGTTATTTTCCATAACTTCAACATTACATTCGATAACATGTAATTCAACTTCAGAAACTTTACTTTTCAGTTCTTCAGAAATGGTAATAAATTGCATCGGCAAGTAAAATTGTTATTTCATTTCAACTGTAAAAATATAAACTTAATAAAAATGACTAACAATTTATTTTATATGAAAATAATTTGGGGATGATCCAAAAGTATTTCTTCAAAATAGTATAAATACTAAATCAGTCTTCCTCTATATAATAGGGCCGCTGTTTCAAAACCGGTTGCTGCTTTAAAACGCCTTGTGGTACAGGCTGGAATTTATCACCTTCATTAAAAACTGCACTTCTCATAACCCAGGCTCCAGATCTGAAGCTAATGTCTTCAGCAGCAAACGAATTTAAAACTTCTGCCATACTTTTACCACCTATTTTATCGGGCAAATCATCCCAGCGCCGCAGGTCAAAAAAACGCCTTCCTTCAGTTGCGAACTCCAATCTCTGTTCCCATTGAACCGCACACATGGCCTCGTTGTTATCGGTAAACAAAGAGTATAAACCGATTTTATAATTGGCAGCAGGCTGCGACCAGTCAACAGCACCTCCTGTTAAATAATCAGCATCGGTAGAACCTTCGCCCCATGGATAAACCGATTTGGGCAACTTATAAATCAATACTTTGCCCATTACCACCTCATTTCCTGCTCTTTGACGGATCATATTAACCAATTCAAGTACTTTGTCCAGGTCACCTTCGTAAGCTGCCACTTCCGCCCTCCACAGCAAAATATGTGAATAGCGGATATAACGGTAATTGTTGGCATTTAAACCTGTCATCCAACCAGTTTTTGTGGAAAGTGTATAACGTTGAAACTTGTAAAAAAACGGTTTCATGGCAGGAAGGTACGGACCTCCGGCAGATTGTTTACGCACCCAGTCATAACCTCTTTCTATTCCCCAATCAAGAAATGGTATTCCCCTTCGACCGGTAGTCCAGTCAATTCTCGGGTCAAGTAAATGAGATGAAGGTATAAATTCCTCTTCGGAGCGAATTCCCATATCATTTTTTAAATTGGTATCGTTAAAGGTATCAAACAGGGGCAGACCGTCTTCATCGACCTTAAAAGCATTTACCATATTTTGGGAAACCTGATGAAATCCGCAGCACATACCAATATCACCACCGTGTGGCCAATTCAGCCCGATTCCCATTTCGGCATTTAACGATTCATTGATATCATTTACGTTTGCCTGAATTTCAAATATCGATTCAGCATTGTTATTTTTCTCAATCCTGAAATTATCAAAAAAATTGGTCATCAGGGAATACTTCCCACTATTAATAATATTATCGAGCAAAGGTTTTGCTTCAGTATATTTTAACTCCTGAAGATACGCCCGTGCTGCCAGAGCCATGGCGGCATATTTTGTAGGGCGGCCCGGCTGTACCTGTGAATCCGGCAGGTTTCCCCAGGCAAATTTTAAATCATTTACAATAAATTCAAGAACAGCTCCTTCGGGATTAATGTTGCCAACTTTTGACGGGTCTTTTACATCTTCATCAATAAGAGGAATATAATCACCAAAAACCAGCCAGGCTTCAAAATAAAATAAAGCCCGTAAAAAAAGTGCTTCAGCCTTAAACTCAGCAGCCTTTTGTTCTGGAATATCCTGTGTTTCTTTTATTACATTAAGTACCAGATTTGTCCTGAATACCCCCATCCCGAATGCCCATCTCCATTTTTCCGCAGGATAATTGTTATATGGAGAAACATTCCAGCGTTCAATATCATAAACCGATGTTGCATCTGTAGCTTCAGGTTCTATGTAAGCATCGTCGGAAGCACCGGAACCATAAGTCCAGTTCTGTATTGAAGCTCCCCATGTAATTTCCCACACAGAACTTCCCTGAACCATACTGTAAGCTCCTATCAACAAAGCATCAATGCCTTTTTCATTGTAAAAAATATTTTCGGAATTAACTCCCAAAGGTTCTTTGATCAGAAAATCTTCGGAACACGAAAAGGCTAAAATTAAAAATATGAGAAGAAGTAATTTTATTTTCATGGCATTCAGGACTTTATAACATTTAAAAGTCAACCTTTAAAGCTATAAAAAAATCAGGCCTTTTAATAAAAAAATTATCTATTCTGTAACATATTATGAGCGAATGCTAAAAACAACATTTATTCCTGAATTCCTGCGGGCTAACTCCTGTAAATTTTTTAAACGAACGGCTGAAATTTCCCAGGTCGGAATAACCCAATGTGTAACTGATTTCTGAAACGGTAAGGTTATTTTGTTTTAACATCTGCCTGGCAAGGTCGAAGCGGGTTTCTTTTAAAATATCCTTAAAACTGGAATTCTCTTTTGAAAGTTGACGCTGCAATGTGCGGGGGCTGGTTTTCAATTTTGTTGCAACCATTTCCATATCCGGGAAATTGTATTGCATCGAAGATAAAAGAATTGATTTAACCTTATCGATCAGAGATACCTGGTTGTTAAAACGTTTCAATTGGCTTTCGATATGAGATTTTAAAAGCTGAAAGGTCTCAGGATTAAATGCTTTCATAGGAATGAGCAAATCCTGCTGCCTGAATATCATTTCATCACTTTCCCTTTCATAAAAAGGAGTAGAATCAAAAAGTTCTTCATAAACACTGTTATCCCCGGGTGCCCTCCGGGTAAAATTAATCCGGTATGGTTTAACAGTATTATTCGAATTTATTTTCATAATTCCTGCAAGAAAAGCAAACATTGCATCCACTTCATGACGTGCTGTTTCCGGGAATTTTAATTTCCAGGCATTTGATATTTTGTATTCAATTTTTGGAAAATCAATATCATCGACAAAGGAGATTTCAGCAAAATCCCCCTGAATTTTAAAAAATTTACAACCTTGTATAAACGCTTCTTTCAGGTTTTTACAACTGGCTGCCATCATGCCAACTGTCCCTGCTATATGCGGTTCCTGCCCCATGTGTAAACCATAAAAATCATCACCTGTTTGTTCAATCGCAAACTTCATTACGGAATGAAACTGTTCAAAACTGAAAGTTTTTTCAGGGTTCAGAACCTCTTCATGTGTTGTTTTAGCAAGCCTGTAGGCAGGTTCCGGATTTATTCCCTTCGACTTAATATATTCAATTTGTTTTTTAATCCGTGAAGAATGGACAAACATAGTTGATGGTTTTGTCGCAAAATAACAAATAATTGCGATTTAATGATAAGATTTAATTATCAATAAATTAAAATCTTTGTATCATCAAAAATTAAAATATTTAACTTTAATACAAATAATCATGTCAACAAAAACCGTAAAACTGATCGTCTTTATCGCCCTGCTGGTTCATGGAATCGGGCATTTCCAGGGTGTCGTTGCAAGCCTTGGTGTTAAAATCAATAATTCAACTCCGGCAACTTCATGGATATTAAAAGGATTGGGAGGAAATACAAATAAAACCATTTGTTTTATCCTTTTTCTGATTACCGGGTTAGCAGGAATTTTAACAGCTTTAAGTTTTAAAGGAATTTTATTGAATGAGGCGATGTGGCAAACACTTGCTACAATAACTGCAGTTTGCTCAACTATTTGTTTAATTATATTCCCGAATTCTTTTGCCATGTTTTTTAATAAGATTGGAGCAATTGCTGTTAACCTTTTTATATATTATTCAGTTATTTTTAATGGCAACTGGCCGGCTCAGATTTTTGAAGACTAAAACTGAAAATCAATGAAAACTATAAAATTTATACTCAATATCTTCAAATGGATAATAATTGCAGGTATCCTGTTGTTTTCACTTACATTGATACTAAATAAAGCGTTTGGACAGGCTTTGGTTTTTCTGTTGATCGCATTTGCATTGGCTTACTGGCCAAATTTCAAAAATAGAAAGTGGAATAAAAAAACTGTTTTTATTTCTCGGATAGCATTTCTTGTCATTCTTGTTCTGATAAAAATAATATTTCTGAAAAGTGAACCTAAAACCACCATTTACACTTCAGAACCAAACCGGCAAAAACTAATGGAAATTTACGATGAGAAAGTTTCAGACTGGCCAGATGATACAGAAGATATTTACCTCGAAACAGAATTCGGGACAGTTCATGTTTTAGTTTGCGGAATTGAAGAAAATCCTCCACTGCTGATGTTCCATGCTGCTTCGATGGGGGCCCATTCGTGGGCTGAGAACCTGGAACCTGTTTTGGATCATTACCGTATTTATGCCGTAGACAACATTGGTGAAGGAAATAAAAGCAAATTGAAAGATGCATTGGTTTTTCCCCGTACACCTAAGGAAATTGCCGATTTTAATGCTTCAATAGCCAACAAACTGGAAATTGAAAAATGTCCTGTATTTGGATCATCAAATGGTGGTTTTATCGCTCAGGTATATGCTTATTACTATCCTGAGAAAGTTGAATCACTCGCATTATTCGGACCGATGGGACTAACTCAGCTAAGCGTTAAAAGTATATTTATGCTGGGAGTTGCATCCATGTACCCGATGGAATCAATAAGGAAATATGTAGCTGAATGGGCATTCGGAAATGATGAATATGTCAATTCGAAATATGGCGACTGGTTTAACCAGATTATGATAGCAAGCATTCCTTCAGTTGGAATGCCTGTGCCAATGACAACAGAACAAAAACAAAAAATGGATTTACCTGTATTGCTTTTCCTGGGCACAAACGATCCGATTGTTGGCGATGCGGAACTGGCAAAACAGACAGCTGGAGATTATCCGAATATCAGGATTGAAATTTTGGATTCCGGACATCTGGTGTCAGTGGAACATGCAAAAACAATTAATACGGCAATAAAAGAGTTTCTGAATATTGAATAAAAAGCTATTTAAATCATTGTGGCACTTTTAGTCCGATTTCTTACACCTCACAAATATCAGTTATATTTGTTTTATGAAAGCGATGATATTTGCGGCAGGGCTGGGTACCCGATTAAAACCGTTAACCAATTCAAAACCTAAAGCCCTGATTGAACTGGGCGGGAAAACATTTCTTGAGAATATAATCACCAGGCTGAAAGGTTTTGGCATCACTGAAATTGTAGTAAATGTCCATCACTTTGCAGGCCAGATTATTGATTTTCTTAAAAGCAACAATAATTTTGGAATTATAGTCCATATCTCTGATGAGCAGGATTTATTACTTGACACAGGTGGCGGACTAAAAAAAGCCGCTCCGCTGCTAACAGGAAATGAACCTGTTGTTATTTACAATGTGGATGTTTTAAGTGACATCGACCTGGATAAAGTCGTTCAATTTCATAATAAAGAAAAAGCCCTTGCTACTATTGTAGCCCGTGAACGGAAAACACAGCGTTACCTGACGTTTGACCAGTCGAAACAACTGGTTGGCTGGAAAAATGTGGTTACCGGGGAAAAGAAGATTTCAAATCCGGAAAAATTTGAAAATGCCAGGCCACTTGCCTTTAGCGGGATTCATATTATCAATCCTGAAATATTCAACTTCATAACTCAGGAAGGAAAATTTTCAATAATTGACACCTATCTCCAACTTGCCAAAAGTTGTAAAATTGTTGGTTATTTCGACCACTCCGGTTATTGGATGGACATTGGCAAGCCGGAACAACTGGAAGAAGCACAAAGAATGATTCAATCAAACCTGATTAAATAGCGCAATTTATAAATACTTTATTTGATTATTCTTTATACTGCTAATATCATTTTCCATATCTTTAAAGCAGGAATTTTAAAACCTTAACCAATGAAGAATACAATTTTGCTAACCACATTATTCATTTCCCTGTTTTTTCAATCTGAAATTTTTGCACAGGATGATATTTTTAACCTGACACCCCTTGAAAAAGTCACGGAAGAACAGATTAGCAAACGTATAGAATTAATCAGGATGGGGAACATGGTTATCCATGCCGATCCCGGAGTTGCTGTAAAAATTGAACAAACCCGCCACGAGTTTTTATTCGGGACTGCAATTCCCAACGAACTGGCAGAAAATGCACCTCGTTCGTTCAGCAGTGAAAACCGTAAAAAATACCTACAGGTGCTGGAAGAGAATTTTAATTATGCAGTCCATGAAAATGCACTTAAATGGTATACCAACGAACCGGTTCAGGGTCAGGTTGACTACAGCATTGCCGACCGGATCTGGGAATTATGTAACGAACGGAATATCCCTATGCGGGGGCATTGTATTTACTGGGCTAAAGACGAATTTGTAAACAACTGGCTTTTCCCGCTTAACAATGCTCAATTGCGAAAAGCCGTTGTTGACAGGGGAACCGGCGTGACAACTCATTTTAAAGGGCGGATCAATGAATTTGACCTGAACAACGAAATGCTGCATGGCGATTTTTTCCGACGTCAGTTGGGTTACGGTGTTATTAATGAGATGGCATGGATTGTTAAAGCTGCCAACCCTGAAGCTGTCCTTTACCTGAATGATTACGGAATACTTGATATGGGATTTAATTCAGGGCCTTATGTAAAACAAATCAGG